>CAZQKJ010000016.1:0-22861 GCA_964593315.1 uncultured Granulosicoccaceae bacterium | reverse complement strand
ATATCGTCTATCTGACCTAAGTTCCAGCTGGAGTTATTCCAGCCGGACGGGCGATAGAGTAATTTTTCTTCAGTCATACTAAAGAATGCCTGTACTCGTCTGAAGTCATTGCTAACGATGATCTCCGGCACACGTATTCCCTGAGTGCGGATTTTTTGCAACTGGCGGATTCTGTAGCGAGCGTTGTTCAGAGAATCGATCGGGTTAACCCAATAGCACTCCAGACCGCGAAACAGGCTGCCAAGTGAGGCTTCGGTCTCACGACGCTCTACCTCGTCCTGAAAGCCACCACTGGAGTTGGTTTCAGCCAAAATATCATCCCAGTGCCTGCAGTAGATGCAGTTAACGCTGGATAGATCGATTGCAGACTGACCGTCGCGATAGCGAATTGTACCTGACATAGGCAAAGCGCCGTCGAAGGTAAGTGTCATGTCCTTGGGATAGAGTCGTGCATCGAAATACGCAACCCGTCTTCCACGCGCAACTATCTTGTTATATATCGCTGCAGCATGTCGGTCTTCTGCTGTACCCAATACAAGGATCATCTCGTCTCCAAGTCCGTAAACAACGCTTTGTAGACTGAAGGCATATCATGTTTTGTACCATGGTTCGACAAGGCTAAAACACAGCTTTGTCAAATGGTTTAGACACTTCAGCTCGACTCAATACAGCGGACTTAAATCACAGTTATCGGTAGAAATGACAGAGAAGTAGCAAAATTTATTGGATCACACACTGTCAGCTGCGGAATAAACTTGACAGCGTCAATAGCATAACGCTCATCTATCGAACGTCCTGCTGTTGTGTGAGGAGCTAAAGGGAGGGCACTGCTACGAGCATTGAATAGCTGAATAAGCGGCAGTGGCGCTTAGATGCCATCATCAATGTGATGGCATCCACAGTTTAAGGTTGGAGCTAGCCGATCGCTTTCAGCAAGGTCTCACCCAGTTTCGCAGGTGAAGGCGATACAACAATACCCGCTTTCTCCATTGCAGCGATTTTATCTTCCGCACCGCCTTTACCACCAGAGATCACGGCACCGGCATGGCCCATTGTACGACCCGGAGGTGCTGTACGTCCTGCGATAAAACCCGCCATAGGTTTCTTCCGGCCTTTAGCCGCTTGCTCAGTGATCCACTCAGATGCCTCTTCCTCGGCTGAACCACCAATCTCACCAATCATAATGATGGACTTGGTGTCTTCATCATCGAGAAATAAATCAAGCACATCGATAAACTCGGTGCCTTTCACCGGATCACCACCGATACCTACCGCTGTGGTTTGTCCAAGACCCGCCATCGTTGTCTGATAGACCGCCTCATAGGTCAGCGTCCCCGAACGCGACACAACGCCAACCGACCCATTCTTAAAGATGGTGCCGGGCATAATGCCGATCTTGCACTGATCAGGGGTGAGTAAACCCGGACAATTCGGCCCTAACAAACGCGAGTTCGAGTCAGCCAGCCGAGCTTTAACATTGACCATGTCTCTTACCGGCACACCTTCTGTGATGCAGATAATCAGAGGTACTTCTGCGTCTATAGCCTCAATGATTGCGGCGGCAGCTCCTGCGGGTGGCACATAAACCACGGAAGCATCGGCACCTGTTTCTGCAACACCCTCTTTGACCGTTGCAAATACCGGTAACTCAGTACCTTTTGCATCGCCGTTTTCAGCAGTCCAGGTAGAACCTCCTTTTTTGGGATGAATACCACCAACCATTTTGCTGCCATGATAAGCAAGCGCCTGCTCAGTGTGGAACGTACCGGTCTTACCGGTTAAACCCTGTACGAGTACTTTGGTGTCTTTATTTATGAGTATTGACATGACTTACCCCTTCACCGCTTTAACAATTTTCTGGGCGGCATCGTCCAGATCATCGGCGGCGATCACATTGAGATCGCTTTTGTTAATAATATCTTTGCCTTCTTTAACTTTGGTGCCTTCAAGACGCACCACCAATGGCACTTTTAGACCTACCTCTTCCACGGCCTGAACCACACCTTCAGCAATAACATCACATCGCATAATGCCACCGAAGATATTCACCAGGATGCCTTTTACGTTCGGGTCAGAAGTAATAATCTTAAATGCAGCCGTTACTTTCTCAGTCGTGGCTCCACCACCTACATCTAAAAAGTTAGCTGGCTCTGCACCGTAAAGTTTGATGATGTCCATGGTTGCCATCGCAAGCCCAGCGCCGTTCACCATACAACCGATGTCACCATCCAGCGCAACATAGGCAAGGTCGTACTTGGATGCTTCAATCTCTTTTTCATCTTCTTCGGTTTCATCGCGCAGCTCTGCGATGTCTGCATGGCGGAACATCGCATTGCCGTCAAAAGACACTTTGGCATCCAATACGCGCAGGTGACCGTCTTTTAAAACAACAAGAGGATTTACTTCAAGCAGACTCATATCGCTATCAACAAAAGCTTTATAGAGAGTCGGGAACAGCTCTTTACCATCCTCTGCCGCCTGACCATCAAGCTCAAAAGCCTTATTTAGTTTGGCAACATCCGCATCAGTCATGCCTTTAAGTGAATCGATGCCGATTGTGTGTATCTTCTCAGGTGTGTCATGGGCGACAGCTTCAATGTCCATCCCGCCTTCTGTAGAAGCAACAAAAGAAAACTGACTGGTTTCCCGATCAACGAGAATCGAAAGATATAATTCAGTATCGATATCAGCACCGTCTTCTATATACAACCGGTTGACCTGTTTGCCGGCAGGGCCAGTCTGCGCTGTAACCAGTGTCTTGCCAAACATTTCGTGAGCATTGGCTTTTGCTTCTTCGGCGGAAAAGCTCACTCGCACACCGCCTTTTGCGTCTGCCGCCAGTTCTTTAAAAGTGCCCTTGCCGCGACCGCCAGCGTGAATTTGACTTTTTACTACGTAGACTGGTCCTGGCATGCTGTCGACTGCAGCATCAATGTCTGCGGCTGCCAACACAGGCGCACCTTTAGACACTGATACGCCAAACCCTGCCAACAACTTTTTAGCCTGGTACTCATGAATGTTCATGTTTAAAGGAGTCTCCGTTGATTATCTGTCTACATTCAGGTTTACATACGCATGTGCGAACATAAAACCGCTTTAATATATCTGCAGTAAAACCTGCAGAACGTTTCTTAAAAAAAATCGGCCCAAAAAAAGAACCATCATCTGTTGGGTATATGAATCGCATGACCATCGGCACCAAGCGCTGCCTCATGTATTGCTTCTGAAAGCGTCGGATGCGCAAATACTGTGCGTGCTATATCTTCTATTGTGCCTTCAAACTCGAGCGTCAGAACCCCGTGCCCGATAAGCTCTGAGCTGTGTGGCCCGATGATATGCATTCCCAACACTTTATCGGTGTCAGCATCTGCAAGTATCTTCACCATGCCGGCGGTATCCTGCATTGCCTTGGCACGGCCGCTGGCCATAAAAGGAAAGACACCTTTTTTGTAGTTGGCACCCTCTTCTTTTAATTGCTCTTCCGTCTTACCTACCCATGAAATTTCCGGATGCGTGTAAATAACGGAAGGAATGGCATCATAGTTCAGCACCGCGTGGTGACCTGCGATTCGTTCAGCAACGACAACACCTTCCTCGGAACCTTTATGCGCCAACATCGGCCCGCGCACCAGATCACCAATCGCATAGACACCAGGCAGGTTGGTTTCACAAGCATCGTTGACGTGCACAAGCCCGCGTTCATCTATCAAGAGGTCAGTTTCAGGCAGGGTTAACTGATCTATATTGGATCGTCTGCCAACCGCCACAATGACTCTATCGACAACCAATTTCTGCTCGCCGTCTTTGTCTGTGTAATCAATGGATACCTGATTATTACTGACGCTCGATGCAGTCACTCGTGCTCCAAGCTTTATATCCAGTCCCTGTTTTGTAAACTGTTTTAATGAGTCACGTGCAATCTGACTATCAACCATTGGCAGGAACGCATCCTGAGCTTCAAGCACAACCACTTCTGCACCTAAACGCCTCCAGACACTACCCAATTCAAGACCAATAACACCTGCACCAATCACGCAGAGATTTTCCGGAACAGACTCCCAATCAAGCGCGCCGGAGGAGTCAACGATAATATCGCCCTGCAAAGGAGTCGCACCAATCTCGATAGAGTTGGAACCGGTAGCAAGCACAACGTTATCGGCTGAGTAAGTGGTTTTATTGTCACTCTGATCAGTGACTTCAACATGTTTGTCAGGTAGCAAGGCACCGGTACCTTTGATCCAGGTAACCTTATTGGCGCGAAACAAACCTTCGATACCACCGGTTAACTCCTGCACTATTTTATCTTTGACTTCGATCATCTTTGGCACATCAGCCGATACGTCCTGCATCACAATGCCATGATCTGCATAGTGATGTTTGGCATCATAAAAACGCTGGCTGCTTTCGAGGAGTGCTTTAGAAGGTATGCACCCGACGTTCAGGCACGTACCACCCAGCGCAGGCTTACCTTGCTTGTTGATCCAGTTTTCTATACACGCAGTGTTCAGACCCAGCTGCGCGCAGCGTATCGCCGCGACATATCCCGCCGGGCCACCGCCGATGACAATAACATCAAATTTTTCAGACATGCGTTACTCCGGTACGCGGATTTGGAATGTTGTTTTCAGTTCAGGATCCGCTTACGCAGTATCCCGACAAACCGGCCATTATACAGTACACCGGCTGAGCGATCGCAGACCTCGACACTCGAATGCATTTTCATCAAGCGTGCAGTTCGAAAAAAGCGCAGTTCAGTTAAAACAAAAGCCCGCATCATACCTGCACCACCAATGGTGGTAGCTTGCGCCACTTACGGGCTGGCACCAGCGCTGTTTATGCTATCCCAATCGAATTAACAGGCTACAGTGCTCGATCAGCTAGCCTGGCTAAATATCCAGTAGAATTTTAGCTGGCTCTTCGACCAGCTCCTTGATTGTTTTCAAAAATCCGACAGCACCCTTGCCATCTACGATACGGTGATCGTATGACAGCGCCAGGTACATCATTGGCCTGATCACAACTTCACCATTGACGGCAACTGGTCTCTCTTGAATGGTATGCATACCAAGGATCGCACTTTGCGGTGGATTGAGAATAGGCGTTGACATCAGTGAGCCAAACACACCGCCGTTTGTGATTGTAAAGGTGCCACCAGTGAGATCTTCGATCCCCAGCTTGCCTTCCTGAGCGCGACTGGCGTATTCACCGATCTGGCCTTCCACTTCAGCCAGGGACAACAGTTCAGTATCGCGCAACACTGGCACTACCAGCCCTCGGTCGGAAGAGACTGCAATGCCGATATCACAATAACCGTGATACACAACATCGTCACCGTCCAGGGATGCATTGATGTCAGGGTAGCGTTTCAGTGCTTCACTGGCTGCCTTGACAAAAATAGACATAAAACCCAAACGTACTCCATGGGTTTTTTCAAACTGTTCTTTATATTGAGCACGAAGCTCTTTCATCGGCTGCATATCTACTTCGTTAAAAGTAGTCAGCATTGCCGTTGTTTGAGTGGCATGCAGCAAGCGTTCGGCAATTCTGGCTCGCAAACGCGACATGGGTACACGCCGCTCTTCACGTTCGCCCATAGTAGTACCGGCAGATGCCTTGGATGATCCGCTTGCAGCAATTCCCGCTGCACCAGCTGCGGCTGGTGCACCACCAGAAGCCTGATTTCCGGCAACGTGCGCCTGCACATCACCTTTGCTGATTCTGCCACCGGCACCGGAACCCGCCACCTGACTGCGATCGACGCCGTGTTCAGACATCATGTTTCTGGCTGCAGGCCCTGCAGGTCCGCCTGTTGTCGCAGCACCGGATGCCGGGGCAGTACTGGCGGCAGCACTTGCAGCCGGGGCAGCGGCCGCTGCTGGTGTATCCGCTACCGCGCCGGCATCTATTGTGCCGAGCAGCTCGTTGGCGACAACTGTGGCACCTTCTTCTGCCGCAATAGTTGCAAGCACACCATCCGCCGGAGCGGGTACTTCGAGCACTACTTTATCGGTTTCAACCTCGACAAGTACTTCGTCTCTTTTGACTGCGTCACCGGGCTTTTTCTGCCACGCAAGTATCGTCGCGTCTGCAACAGATTCGGGTAAAACGGGAACCTTGATTTCAGTACTCATTGGCTTGTCTGAAGACCTTGCTTGTCTCTATCGGTTAGTGATTAGGGTTTACTTGCGTGTCAGCTGCGTGCTGACTGTTATCCTGCAGCGCCAGCGCTTCAAGCACCAGCGTATTTTGCTCTTTAATGTGCTGATTAGCATAGCCCACTGCCGGAGAAGCAGAAGGCGGTCGGCCAGAAAACTCGAGCTCCTGTCCTTTATTGAGCACCCGCTCGACTCTGTGGCGGGTGGCACGCCACGCACCCTGGTTGCGCGGTTCTTCCTGACACCAGACCACGCGTTTTGCATTTGGATAGGTGGCGATGATGTTGCGCATTTCGTCATACGGGAACGGGTACAGTTGTTCTATTCGCACGATAGCTATGTTCTTAATATCTTCTTCACGGCGTTTCTCCAGCAGATCGTAGTAGACCTTGCCGGAGCAGAATACGAGCCTCGTAACCGCATTGGCATCGATACTATCGACCTCGCCAAGCACCGGTTCAAAAGTACCGTCTGTCAGATCTTCGAGTGTCGATACCGCCAAACGATGGCGCAGCAAACTTTTGGGAGTCATCACAATCAGTGGCCTGCGCATAGGTCTCACCATTTGACGACGTATCATGTGATAAGCCTGTGCTGGTGTACTTGGCACCAGCACCTGCATATTGTCTTCTGCACACAACTGAAGAAAGCGCTCCAGGCGCGCAGAAGAGTGCTCCGGTCCCTGTCCTTCGTAACCGTGCGGCAGAAACAATGAAAGACCGCACATCCGACCCCACTTGGTCTCACCAGAGCTAATAAACTGATCAATCACCACTTGCGCACCGTTGGCAAAGTCACCAAATTGCGCTTCCCAAATCACCATGGTGGATGGATCTGCAGTGGCGTAGCCGTACTCAAATGCAAGCACCGCCTCCTCAGAGAGCACCGAGTCAATCACCAGAAAGTTTGATTGACCTTCAAACAGATTTCTCAATGGCACATAGGCACCCGGCTCATTCTGGTTGTGCCAGACAGCATGGCGATGAAAAAATGTGCCGCGCCCGCAGTCTTGTCCTGAAAGGCGAACTGGAAAGCCATCATTAATGAGCGTCGCGTAGGCAAGGTTTTCTGCATAGCCCCAGTCGATCGGTGCCGCACCGGCAGTCATTTTTCGACGATCTTCAACAATCTTTTTAACCCGCGAGTGCAATGCAAAACCATCAGGCAACGTAGTTAAAGCCGTGCCAAGACTCTGCAGTGTCTCCAGCGGCACGCGACCATCGTATGGTGAACGCCAATCCGCTTTTAAATGATTTCTCCAGGCTATGTCCTGAGCGAGATCAACATCGTTGTCGACTTCAACATCGGGTGCGACCGTGATGCCTGCATCCAGCTTGTCACGGTAGTCCTGAACCAGTTGATCCGGCTTTGACGCTTCCATCACTCCAGCGTTAACCAGCTTTTCTGCATACAGCTGTCTGGTTGTTGGCAGCGCTTTTATTGTCTTATACATAAACGGCTGGGTGGCCGATGGCTCATCCGCTTCGTTGTGGCCATGGCGGCGATAGCAGACAAGATCAATCACGACATCTTTTTGAAATTCGTTTCTAAAGTCCAGTGCCAGCTGACTGACAAACTGCACGGCCTCAGGGTCATCACCGTTAACATGAAAAATCGGTGCGTTGATCATTTTTGCGACATCAGATGCATACAGAGTCGAGCGCACATCATCGAGGTTACTGGTGGTAAAACCAATCTGGTTATTGACGATAATATGAACGGTGCCTTTAGTGGAAAAACCCCGTGAATCAGCCATATTAAAGGTCTCCATCACAACACCCTGGCCTGCAAACGCAGCATCACCATGGATTGCGATCGGCAAGACATACTGACCGCCGCTGTCATCGTAACGATCCTGACGCGAACGTACCGAGCCCTCAACCACTGGTGACACGATCTCAAGATGCGACGGGTTGAATGCCAGAGCCAGGTGCATGTACTGGTTACCACTGACTTTTATATCGGATGAAAAGCCCTGATGATATTTCACATCACCAGAAGACAAATGTGCCTGGTGCTTGCCTTCAAACTCCGAGAACAGATCAGCCGGGTTTTTACCCAGAATATTCACCAGTACATTTAATCGACCACGGTGAGCCATACCGACCACCATCTCTTTACAGCCGGCTGCACTCGCGCGCTCTACCAGAGAGCTCATGATGACAATCAGACTTTCACCGCCTTCGAGGGAAAATCGTTTCTGACCTACATAGCGGGAGTGAAGGTAACGCTCCATGCCTTCGGCGGCGGTAAGTCGTTCAAGAATCCAGCTTTGCGATTCGGCACTGAGATCCGGCTTGGACCAGTAACTTTCGATCCGCTGTTGCAACCACTGCTTTTGAGTCGTGTGGTTGATGTACATGTACTCGTAGCCGATCGTGCTGCAATAGATTTTCTCCAGGTGAGCAATGATGTCCCCCAGTTTGGCAGTATCGATGCCGTGCAAGGTCGGGGTCTGGAATTCTGTAGGCAGATCGGCCTGAGTCAATCCACTTTCGTGCAATTGCACTTCCCGAATCTCAAGCTTCTTCATCAGGTTGAGCGGATCAATGTTGGCCAGCTGATGGCCACGCGTGCGATAGGCATCGATCAATGCGCCCACCTGAATCTGTTTTCTGTCGTGTTCGGCTGAACCACTGCCGGATGCACCGACGCTGACCGATCCGCGACGCTTCATATTGGAGAAATGACTGCGCACTTCCGAGTGCGGAATATCGTGAGCCACGCCATTTACCATTGGCAACTGCTCAAAATATTTGCGCCACGCCTCCGATACGGTATTGGGATCACGCAGATAGTTTTCGTACTGTGTTTCTAGGTACACAATGTTGCCACCATCGAGCATCGAGGTGCTTTGCAACATTTTCATGTCGGACATGTTCAATTCCGGAACGGGTAGGCGATGGAAGAAGGATAGATGATTAGCATCGGAATGCCATCAGCCGGTGGCCGAAGATTACCGAAGTTTGCCATCTCTTACGAGTTACAGGGTGGGCTACCATCGATGCTTACCCCACAACTCGGGATTTGCCCAGTGCCTGGCATTGAGCCAGTCCGGGGCAGATTTGTATGTGCTTTTGTTGAATTCGTATTGATCGATGCCCTCAGCAGCACTTATACGGTTGAAACCGAGGGCCAAACTATCAGCCAGAGTCCATCCAGCCACACTATCAGGATGACCGCTGGATACTCGGCAGCCACTGCAGTCAATGTGCACGATTCGATCTGCATGAAGGTCACGGACGCGAGCCAGTACTTCTCTTAGCGGCCCGGGTTCAAGCTCAGGATCGGGCAGGCACACCACCGTCCATCGCTGGTTCTCAAGCATCGTGAGGTCAGACACTATCTGATGTAGCGGCAGAACATCTACCCGAACAGAGGCACTGTCTCTCGACAGTCGATTTTTGACAGAGTCGTAGGCTGTAGGATCACCGGCAAGAATCAGGACACTGCCGTTCTGAATATCACCACAGTACTGCAACAACAGATCATGGATTTTGCGGGAATTGTCAGCGTCTTTCGTCTGCGGCATTGCCAGATACACGTTTCGCATTGGTACATCCACACCTGCAGTGGTCTAACCGATCACTCTGCCCTCTGAGCTACGGGTGAGATTGATTGTACTTATCCTTCTGCTCTTGCGTGGCTTGCGTCTGATACTCCGCTTTCCATTCGGCGTAGGGCATACCGTAGATGATCTCTTTGGCAGTATCGAGGTCGATTTCAAGATCGCGCTCTTTGGCTTCTGCCTGATACCACTTGGACAGACAATTGCGGCAAAAGCCCGCCAGATTCATCATGTCGATGTTCTGCACATCAGTCCGCTTGCCAAGGTGGGCTACCAGCCTGCGAAATGCTGCAGCTTCTAATTCTGTCTTGGTGGAAGTATCCAAACTCAGTACCTCTGTGATGGGTTTAGTAACCATTTGCAATAGAACGATGCTGCCGCCCAAAGTTCCGGCGCCTGCGCGGTGGTGGCGTTATTTTATCAGGCCCGATTTAAGAGTTGTAGCGTGTATTTCAAGATTCTCTACGCGGCTCGATGAAGGGCGGGTATCCGGCGCCTGATGCTGGTGATAATTCGATTGCCATCGCGCCGATTGAACTATCATTGGCCTCACCGAACTCTTGCTGGACCCACTACTCTAGACTAAGTATGGACGTATTACTGATACTGTTACTGTTGGCCGCCCTTGCATTCTGGTGGTACAGCGCCTCCAGCCGCGAAACGGCTACCCGCTTCGCGCGCGAGGCCTGCAGGCGTTGCGGCGTGCAGCTGCTGGATGAAACTGTCACGATGACCAGACTCAGACCTCAGCGTTCGGAACGCGGACACATGAGCATCGCACGTTGGTATACTTTCGAGTTCAGCACCTCAGGTCAGGACCGACGCTCCGGTGTTGTGAGTCTGATCGGCAATAAATTGCTCGATATGCACCTTGAGGTTGATGTCGATGAACTCAAACACTGATTCGTCGCCCAACTGCATGTTTTAATCAAAAACAAACGAAATATTAAGAGACAACAGTATGAGCTTATGCCCCTGCACTTCCGGAAAAGAGTTTACCGATTGCTGCGCGCCTTTTCTTAAAGGCAAAGCAAAGCCGGACACTGCAGAGGCGCTATTGCGCTCCCGCTACACAGCACACACATTCGCCAATATCGATTACATCCAGAGAACACACCATCCGGCTCATCGTGCTGAAATCGATCTCGCCAGCACGAAAGAGTGGGCAGAAAGTTCCGACTGGCTCAGTCTGGATATAAGAAAAACCGAGCGTGGTGGTGCAAAAGATGAAGAAGGCACGGTAGAATTTATTGCCAAATTCAACGACAGCAACGGCAATCTGGTCAATCACCACGAAGTCAGCCTGTTCAAAAAGCACCAGGACGAATGGTACTTCGTCGACGCGGAGGCGCCCAAGGTGGAACAGATCAGGCGTGATTCACCAAAAATCGGACGCAATGATCCCTGCACCTGCGGCAGCGGCAAGAAATATAAAAAATGTTGTGGCGCCGCAGCCTGATTTCACACTTAAGCGCAAGCCAGTACCCTCTACGGCCTGTCTGTGATCAGCACCCGATGAAATCCAGCACCGATTGAATAAACACATCATTGCTGTCTCCGGCAACCATATGCGCGGCGTCTTCAATATCGGTGTAGCGTGCGTGCGGCACCAACTCGAGAAATTCAGTCACCGCATCGCGGCTCACGATCTCGCTTTGCTGTCCTCTCACCAGTAGCACCGGTAAAGTCAGCTTTTGCGCTGCATCGCTCTGGCGCTGATAAAAATGATCGTCAATAGTACCGATATGATCCATCAATCGCGGATCCCAATGCCAGTAGTAGCGGCCATCCTGTCCGCGACGTAGATTTTTTTTAAGCCCTGTCGACTGAGCGGCTACATTCGATGGATTGCGCGGCCTACTGCCAGTTTTATAAGCGGCTACCGCGGCAGCCGCCTCCTCGAGAGAGGCAAAGCCCTGCTCGTAACGACGCATAAACTCAATGATTCGCGCCACGCCTGTGTTGTCGATACGCGGAGTAATATCCACCAGCACCAGGGATTCAAACACCGACGCCGACGATTCGCCCTCCACCAGTAAGCCTGTAATACCACCCAGAGACGCTCCTACCAGAACAGGTTTGCAGCCGTGAGACTCGGTCAGTCGGGTGGCTACGATGGAAAGGTCTTCTTTGAGAGTGTCTATCGAGTAATCCCCGTCAGAGGGCCATTCACTCTCTCCGTGCCCACGGGTGTCGATGGTTAGCACCTGCCAGCCGGAGCTCGCGAGCTCATTACCAGCATTGCGCCAGGAGTGGCGGGTCTGCCCGGCACCATGCAACAGCACCACTACCCCGTTACTGCCTTCACCAAATGAAGTCGCAGCCAGTTGAACACCGTTGGCGCCAGGGAGGTACAGTGGTGAAGAAGAACGCATGTATTTTTTGTCAGGCTAACCAGTAAGGAACTTAAAAACCGAGGCACGTCTATAATAAGGCATTCTTGCGATACGCTTCACCTGCTGGTGCGCTGCACATCTACCTGATAAACACTTAAATGTAGATCAGGGACACAAACTGGAAAAGAGATTATGACTGATAAGCCATGGCTTCAAAGCTACCCGGAAGGTGTTCCGGAGTTCGCCGACATCGATGCCTATGACAGTGTCGTAGATCTGTTTGAAGAGAGCGTTGAGAAGTTTCGCGATAATGTTGCGTTTATCAGTATGGGGGCCTCAATCACCTTTGGTGAGCTGGATGAGTACTCGCGCGCCTTCGCGGCATGGATTCAGTCTACCGGCAAATTTGAGAAAGGCGACCGCGTAGCAGTCATGATGCCGAACCTGTTGCAATATCCGATTGCCGTGTTCGGCCTCCTGCGTGCCGGACTGACCGTCGTCAACACTAATCCGCTATACACCCGACGCGAGCTTCAACACCAACTTGAAGACTCTGATGCCAAAGGCATTATCATTATAGAGAACTTTGCTCACACACTTGAAAGAGCACTCAAGCATGTAAAACCCGAGGTGATCATCACTACGCGTGTAGGTGACATGCTTGGTTTTCCAAAATCTCTTATCGTCAACTCGGTGGTTAAGTATGTAAAGAAAATGGTGCCAGCGTTCAGCTTGCCAGGCAGCATTTCTTTTTCTGAAACGCTTAAAAAAGGGGCAGACCTTACGTTCACTCCTCAAAGCCTTGGTCACAAAGATCTGGCATTTTTACAGTACACCGGTGGCACCACCGGAGTTGCCAAAGGCGCTATGCTTAGCCACGGCAATATGGTCGCCAACATGCAACAGTCTTCAGCCTGGCTTGAGCCGTCAGACATCAAGGAAGGCGAAGAGATCATTATTACCGCACTGCCGCTTTATCATATCTTTGCACTGACGGCGAACTGCCTGGTGTATGCAAAGATTGGAGCGACTAATATATTGATCTTAAACCCGCGAGACCTGAAGGCCTTTGTGAAAGAACTGTCGCTGCATAAATTCACAGCGATTACCGGAGTCAATACGCTATTCAATGCGTTATTAAACACAGACGGTTTCAGCAAGCTCGACTTCTCAAGCTTAAAGACATCGCTTGGCGGGGGTATGGCGGTTCAGGAATCCGTTGCAAAAGAATGGAAAGAAGTGACTGGTTGTCCACTGGTTGAAGCTTACGGTTTAACAGAAACCAGCCCCGCAGCCTGCATGAATCCGATTACCTTAACCGAATACAACGGTGCTATCGGGCTACCGATTTCTTCTACTGAAGCCTGCATAAAAGATGAAAACGGTAATTTGCTGCCAGTGGGTGAACGCGGTGAGCTTTGTATCCGCGGGCCACAGGTCATGGAGGGTTACTGGAAACGCGAAGATGCCACTGCCTTGGTAATAGACGCCGACAACTGGCTGCACACAGGTGATGTGGCCGTTATGGACGACAAGGGCTTCTTCACTATTGTAGACAGACTCAAAGATATGATTCTGGTGTCGGGTTTTAACGTTTATCCGAATGAAATAGAAAACGTGATGGCCTCACACCCGGGCATTCTTGAAGTCGGTGCTGTTGGCATACCCGATGATCACTCTGGTGAAGTGGTGAAAGTATTTGTAGTCCGAAAAGACAAGTCACTAACAGAAGATGATGTAAAGCAGTTCTGCCGCGAAAACTTCACTGGCTATAAACGCCCTAAGCTGATTGCCTTTGTTGATGAGCTGCCAAAAACTAACGTTGGCAAGATTCTGCGCCGCGAACTTCGGGATCAAAATACCGAAACAGGATAAGCAAACCTGCAGCAGCTTAGCGTAATTTAAAGTCACCCGTTGTGCCTGGGTAATCAAATGCAAGACAAGATTAGTTAGGCGCTCGACGGGTGTCGTCGGAATCATCGACAGACACCGGCACACCGTGAGCAAAAAAGCCCGTCACTTGAATTCATACAACAATAGATCACGTACAAAGCGGTGCGGTTTTCTTATGTAAGCCTGGCTCACCCACTGTATCGCTGCAATACCGTTGCAAATAGTAAGTACAGAACCGGGATCCAGCACATGGATCAAAAGCATCTACAGCTAAGCTGCTGTAGAAATTAATCTGGTGGGAGATTTAATCCGGCTTCTGAAAAACGACGTAACACCGGCAGTTCACACCGATTATTCGGTCCAAAGAGCCAGGCTTGTGCAGCCTCATTACCCGGTATCCTGTACTTTGAGCCCGTTAATAAGGACCGTTTTTCAGCTAGCTATTCAAGCCTGGTTACTTCAGCCGCTTGCCAGCCTTTGTCGCTTTTGGTTTGCACGAACTCAACTTGCTGGCCTTCGGCTAAGGTTTTATAGCCGTCCCCTTCAATCGAGCGATAGTGGACAAAAACATCCTCTCCCGCCTCATTAAGTATAAAACCATACCCTTTCGCGTTATCGAACCACTTAACCGTGCCTGTAGACTTTTCCATCTTCCAACCCGAGACCACCTCTGAAACAGCACGAAAGGTGAGCCACCTAATTTATTAAAATTTATAATCGTTCTAATACTAATAAGCCGACTCTCGAATCTCTATAACGACACTTTGCGTTTTGTACCTCGCGCTTTGACTGTCAATCAGTTCAAGTACTGCTGCTTAACAGTGATGATACTAGATACCGGCAATAAAGTCGCGTTTTACACTCCTTCAATTTCACACTAAAGATACGCTGCCTCCTGCCGATACCCTCCCCGGTCCCTTAATCCGAACACGAGTTAAGTGTTAGCACCAGTAAATCAAGGGAAGATAAAAGAGGGGCAAACATGAAGGTATTCAGCATAGGATTTATACGACCACTGTTACTTCTGTGCAGCTTATTCGCAATTGCAGGCATCACAGCACATCAAATTATTTATTCACGTGCCTGGCACGAGCCACTTGACGTCGTGATCTACCCGATCAACGGTGACAACAGCCTTGAAACGCACAATTACCTGAACACTCTGGACAACGATAGCTTCAAAGAAATTGATCAGTGGTTCACCAAGGAGGCAAAAAGATACAAACTCGGTATCGACCAACCGATCAAAACCTCAGTCGGTGAAAGGGTTAAATCAATTCCTCCTCCACTACCAGTCAATGGTGGTGTCTTCAAAACGGTGTTTTGGGGTTTGCGACTTCGCTACTGGGTGTTTCGCAACACTCCGGACAGTGATTCAAACCTGCGCAGAGTCAGAGTGTTTGTGGCTTACTATCAGGGTAACGACAATCAGCCACTGGCGCACTCGGTCGGTCTGCAACAAGGCTTGATCGGTATCGTCAATGCATTCGGACATGAACAACAGGCCAAACAAAACAATATTGTTGTAGCGCATGAAATTTTGCATACGGTAGGTGCTTCGGACAAATACAATTTTTATGGCGGCCCCCAGTTTCCGGTTGGTTTTTCCAACCCTTATCGCAACCCGTTGTTCCCGCAGCGTTATGCAGAGATCATGGCAGGCAGAATCCCGACATCGCATTTCGCTTCTTATATGGCCACTAGCTTGAAAAGCGTTCGCATCAATGAACTGACCGCCAGTGAAATTGCCTGGATTGACTGACACAGAAATCTCCACCGACAATCTCTTAGCTGCAGTCTGATAACAAAAATCTCTGCCGGCTTAACAAACCATTCCAGTCCGGATTACCCTGACCTGCCTGGTAAGCCGGGCTGGAGATAACAACCACCGACCCTTCCCTGAATGAGCAGAAGGCCGCGCGCCTTCCAATGACCGTTCAATGCTGCCGATCTGTAAATTCGGATCAGTACGGACAGCAAGCCTGTCCCAGTAATTTCTGCCAATAACAGCACCTCTACCCCAAAAATCCCGGTATTCCACTAACCTATAGTGTGGACCCCGTTGCATGCCGATTCTGCAAGCGCCTGGTAGTACCTGCTTCGGGATGCGGTTACTGGCCGGCACATAGGGGCCGATTGCAAGGGCAAGTCCAGTTGCGATGCAAAAATACTGGCGGTGCAGATTGAAAAAATTGAAAACAATTATCACGGAATTTAAGTGAACAAAGGTTCGACCAATAAACCACTAGCGGGACTTCTGCTATGGGTGCTGTGGCTCTCTGGCAGCGTCCACTCCACTGCCCTTGCTGATGAGATGTCTCATCAGGGACTGAACGATCTGTTCCTTCAGCACATCGAAGAAAAACAACTCGAGCTTGTCAGCGAAACCGAGAAGCGCACGGCACTGGTCGATCAACTGGACAGCATTACTACCGAGATCAGCGCACACGATGCCGAGCTCAATAAAAACAATAACTACACACCTCGGGTATCGGACAATTTACGAAAGATCAAACTGCAGCTGGCATCTACCGATAAACAATTGGCGTCGAGTCAAAAGCTCTTACACAACATAGAGCTGTCATTGGGAACACCGGCGCCGTTGTCTTTGTGGCAGGTGGCTTTGGGTAAATCGAACCAGCTGGAACAACAACAGCTGCGCGCGGTGCAAGGGTATCTTGCACACACACTCGCCGAAGACAACTCCAGACTGGAACTGCAACAACGTCAACTACTGGATCGCCAACAGACCATTTTGCAGTACGGCAAAGGGCTATCTGAATCGATTGATGATTTGCATGAATCTAAAAAAATACTCTTAGAACGACGAGAGAATCTTGAAGTTCAGCTTGAGAAGATAACGGCTGATTTAGCGCTAAAGCAAGATCGAGTGAGCCGCCTGACAGCCCGGACCAATCAGTGGGAATTTGACCCGTTATCGATAGAATTCGCGAGCCTAAAGAAGAAACTGAGCGATCCTATTGGTGGAGAATTGCTCAAGCGCTTTGCGGAACCAAAGGCCAGAGGGCTTCTCAAATGGCAAGGTATGTTGGTGTCTGCGCCACTCGGGCTGCCATTTACCGCTGTCTCAGATGGACTGGTGGTGTTCGCAGACAGCATAAAAGGGCTTGGAAAGGTCGCTATTGTTGATCATGGTCAGGGCTACATGAGCCTGTACGGCATGGCAGAACTGCTCATGGTGGAACCAAACCAGCTGTTACTCGCGGGGGACTTGATTGGTACAGTGGGGGAATCTGTCGCAAACGGCACTTCAGCGCTATACTTCGAATTACGTCACAAAGCTGACACTCTGGATCCACAGGAGTGGCTGGCAATGCAACTGATCACGCAAAAGAGCACGCTTTAATGACTCGGTAAAGGGTCAAAATGATAAGATTACGAAACATATTCGCCCTAGCCAGGGCCGATGGAGTCAAGCAATGACAATCCGCTCGAAACCGGTAACGTTATTTACAGCCGGCGCAGTGCTGGGCATAACGCTCACTCTGGGTCACTCCGTGGTGGGCGCTCGAGACAATTCGGGCGATGTTTTGCCGCTGGAACAGCTAAGAACCTTCTCCGATGTTTTCGCACGTATCAAGCGCAACTACGTAGAAGATGTCTCCGACGAAGAGCTGCTGGAGCACGCTATCCGAGGCATGCTTAGTGGACTCGATCCACACTCGAGCTACCTGAACACAGAACAATTTCAGGAGCTGCGTGTCGGCACTTCCGGTGAGTTTGGCGGGCTCGGGATTGAAGTCGGTATGGAAGACGGGTTTGTGAAGGTAGTATCCCCAATCGACGACACACCGGCCGCTCGCGCAGGCGTTAAGAGCGGTGACCTGATCATCCGTCTGGACGATAAACCGGTTAAAGGTCTTGCCTTGAATGATGCCGTTAAGTTAATGCGCGGCAAGCCGGGCAGTGACATCTTACTCACCATAGTAAGAGAGGGAGAAGATCGCCCTCTCAATCTCACCCTCACACGAGCGGTCATTCAGGTCACGAGTGTCAGAAACAGACTGCTTGAAGATGGCTTTGGCTATGTTCGCGTCTCGCACTTTCAGACCAAGACACCATCTGACATGATCAAAGCTATTGAAACCATGCAGATCGAAGGTGAGCTGAATGGATTAGTATTGGATTTGCGCAACAACCCTGGTGGGGTGTTGTCCGCTGCAGTCGGCATATCAGATGCTTTTTTAAATGACGGCTTAATCGTTTATACCGATGGTCGTGAAGACGACTCCAGACTTCGTTACTCTGCATCGCAGGGTGACATCATGAAAGGCGCTCCTATCGTGGTGCTGGTCAATGGCGGCTCTGCCTCCGCGTCTGAAATTGTCGCGGGAGCAATGCAGGATCATGGTCGGGGCGTGGTCATGGGATCAAAAACTTTTGGTAAGGGGTCCGTGCAAACGATTCAGAATTTACCCAACGGCGGCGCTGTAAAACTGACCACTGCACGCTACTTCACCCCGTCTGGCCGCTCCATTCAGGCACAAGGCATCGAGCCGGATATTGTCACAGGCAACCTGCAGGTGGCAGCACGTGCAGACTCAGGCATTGAACCGATCACCGAGTCCAGTTTGTCAGGTCATCTGAGCAACACCGATGAAGACACACCTGATGAACCTGTGGTTGAGGAAAGCACTAGCAGCACTAATCTGGCTGAAGACGATTATCAGCTGAATGAAGCGCTGAACCTGCTCAAGGGCCTGACCATTCTGAGTAGCCGCAAGGGTTAATATCCGCAAGGGTTATATCCAAGGGGTAGAAGATTGACTACAGAATGCCCGATCACTGTGGCTCTCAAATCAGGTGATCGGATCTGCCGCGGATTAATTCAGGCGAGACTAATCCGCGCCTGAAAGATTCTGACCCTTTGCTGACAGTTTGACCTGAAGCCAGCCACGGCGACTCTATAAGCCGCCTTTTGACAGGCTCGTTGGCAGCTTGAGCCACGATATTATCTCTCAGTCTGTCGTGTACACATCTTGAGCGCGTCACGGTGCCCCAATCCAGCCGCGGTTTTTGGTATTGTTAATCAGGAAACCACTACCGAATAAAATTCTAATGTTCCAAAGCCTGATGCAGCAACGCCCGCTAATGATCTCGAGCATCATCGAATTTGCCGAGCGCTGGCACAGTGATGTAGAAGTGGTATCACGTACCACAGAAGGACCGATTCACCGCTATACCTACAAAGATATGGGGCTGCGCGCGCGTAAGCTCGCATCCGCGCTTGGTAAATTAGGAATCGACCAGGGAGACCGTGTCGGCACATTGGCATGGAATGGTTATCGACACCTTGAACTCTATTATGGCGTGTCTGGCAGCGGCGCTGTGCTACACACAGTTAACCCACGGCTTTTTACAGAACAGATGGCCTATGTCATTAATCATGCCGGTGACAAAGTCATGTTTACCGACCTGACCTTCATACCACTACTTGAAGGTTTGAAAGACCAGCTGACCAACATCGAACATGTTGTGATTATGACTGACCGTGACAACATGCCAGACACAACGCTCGAGAATGTTCACTGCTATGAAGAACTGCTCGACGCGGAAACCGGCGACTACCAATGGCCTGAGTTTGATGAAAACTCAGCCTCAAGCATGTGTTACACCTCCGGCACTACCGGCAATCCAAAAGGGGTTGTGTACTCGCACCGGTCAACACTGATACATGCACTCTCAAGCTCGGTACCCAACGGGCTGGCATTGTCCGGCAATGACTCCATTCTACTGGTCGTGCCCCAGTTTCATGTGAATGCCTGGGGTGTCAGTTATGCCGGCCCAATGAACGGTTGTAAGCTGGTGCTGCCGGGGCCTGCTATGGACGGGCAATCCATACACACACTCCTGGAGCAGGAACGTTGTACTTTATCGCTCGCGGTGCCAACCATCTGGATGATGCTGACAGGCTACCTTCGTGAGAGCGGTAAACAGTTACCACATATGAAACGCGTCGTCATTGGTGGCTCGGCCGTGCCCGAAGCGATGATCCAGTCGTTTGAACAAGACTATGGTGTAGAAGTTATACACGCGTGGGGAATGACGGAGACCAGCCCGCTGGGTACCCTGAATTTTCTGATGCCTCATATGCAGGATCAGGATTACGAGACCCAGATGGCAACCAAACTCAAGCAGGGAAAAGCAGTATTCGGTATTGACATCAGAATCGTCGATGATGAAAACAATGTTCTACCGCATGACGGCGAGAAGTTCGGAAAACTTCAAGCGCGAGGACATTGGGTTACTTCCGGCTACTACGGTGAGAAACCCGCAATTGACAGCGAAGGCTGGTTCGATACAGGTGATGTAGCGACCATCGATAACTATGGCTATATGATGATTACCGACCGTACCAAAGACGTTATAAAATCTGGCGGTGAATGGATCAGCTCTATAGAAATTGAAAACATTGCAGTTGGGCACCCGTCAATAACAGAAGCTGCCGTTATCGCTATACCTCATCCAAAGTGGGATGAGCGACCACTACTGCTGGCAGTAGCAGCCGATAAATCAATCGATAAAGACACACTGCTGGCTTACATAGCAAACCACATGGCGAAATGGCAGGTGCCGGACGATGTGGTGTTCGTTGAGGAGCTACCACACGGTGCAACAGGCAAGCTGAATAAATTAAAGTTGCGTGAAGATTTCAGCAACTATACATTTCCAGGCGCCTGACTCAGCCGTTCGTGCCCACAGCGATCCACAGTTATACTGCTACCAATCTAAAACAAGGGCAAAGCCCGCAGCAGGCAGCGCACCCCTGCCTCACGAACCGGAATACGAATGTTACCCCTTTTGGCCAATCAGCAATACGCGCTTGTAGCACTACTGATTATTGCTTTAATAATCTCTCTGACATTCCATGAGTTTGCGCATGCCGCATCCGCCAGGTTGCTGGGCGACGATACCGCTCAACGCCTCGATAGACTCAATATCAATCCACTCAAACATATAGATCCAATGGGACTGGCCATGGTGGTATTGGTGGGCTTCGGATACGCCAAACCGGTTCCAACCAATCCTAATAACTTTAAAACCAGTTGGGGTATGCCATTGGTAGCGCTAGCGGGCCCCGCTATGAACCTGTTACTGGCGTTTGTCATTATTAACATCCAAGTGATCGGAGAAGCATCCGGAAATAGCTGGTTCCTGGAGCCCGGCCCCCAGACATTTTTTAATATTCTGGTGGTAATTAATCTATTACTGATGCTTTTCAATCTCATACCGATTGGACCGTTGGACGGCCACTATATACTCGGTCACTTGCTGCCAGACAAACTATCCGCAATCTACCTTGACTACAATAGACGCTTCGGACACTTTCTGTTTCTGGGGCTGATATTACTCAGTATCGCGGGCATACCCATCTTCAGCAAACTCAGTTCAATGGCTCAGTCTATTGCGCCAAAGCTGATTATTTTCGGGTGATAAAAGACAAGCAATGGTTAAAGTAACCAGAAGACTTAAACCTTCCTAAACCTTAAACAAAGACTAATAAGGCTTCTGGTTGAAGTAATTGCCCGGCGGGTCATAGTTACATACCCACACCTGCTGCTTACCGGGGCAACTCGCCGCAGCACAGCCGACTACCTGGGTATCTCTCCAAACTACCTGTGTAAAGTTCTCACACACCTTATCGGGCGCACACTGATTTTCACGGTAGTTATAATCCACGCCTTGTTGTGTCCAGCCGAGTACGACATCTCCCTCATCTATCACAGCGACATCCGTGCTGCCATCGGCACGACGCACTGATTCATGAAACTGAAGATTCTCGCCTATGCCGTTCTTGTGTGCAGGCAATCCTATAGATCCACGCCTGCGAAGAGTGCAACCGGCCTCTCCTGCAAGATAGTTCGCCCAGCCTGCAGCGAGTGATTCCAGCTGAGTAGACCAGCGTAAAGGAGGCAGGCCAAGCTGCTGCCGGAAAAAGTTGTGACCCTCAAGTATTTTATTTTTATCTACGGGCACATTAGTTTCGGGTACTTTCGATGCGGCAGCCGGTGATGTCCCTGCAACGGGTGTAAAAGTATCTTGATTCGAGCAAGAAGCAAGAGCAGCCGTCGTGGCTGCTAACAAACACAATCTGTACTGCCGACCGATCTTCAGAGCAGGTCTTTTGGAGTTGGTCGCCAGTCGGTACACTTTAGCCGAGTTGTTCCTCAACGCTACAACCGGGTACATGTGTTTTAACGTAACTAATCGCATCAGTTCGATCCTGAACGCTCGGATACATTGCGCTCGTTGCAACCACCTGACCATTGGCAGATTTAACATTAAAGAAAAACATTCCATTCGTTGATTCTTTGAGCACATAACGTTTGTCTTCTGTGCAATTCTTCTTGACTGAGTTTATGCCTTTGGAAGCACTGTCCTTAGCTTTATAGTTCTCACTTTTCAGAACCATTTTTCCTTCATCGTTGACAAAAGAAAAACTGAATGGCTCAGCAGCGCTACTCTTTTTTAACAAAGCTTTCATTTATTTATTCTCCTTAAGAAATCAAAACCACCGGTTATCTTGAAACCGATAGTGAAGAGTCTATCCTGAAAAAAATAAATTTTGCTCGGGTGTAACGATATTTTGTACTTGGGAATTCTTACAAATTCGCAACAATTTTCAAGCTGCTGCCGAGATTACCTTAGAAGGCGGGTTAATCGGTAGCACTACTGACGTATCTTCTTTATTTAACAGGGTTTTTTGACTTTGCAATTGAGCAAGAGCCGTGTCGATAAGCTCACGTCCAGAGCGGGTACTGGCACTGCACGGAGAGTCACCGAATTTAACATTGACCAGGCTACCCGTATCGGAAACGTCCATCAACTCATCAATAAGCGAATTTACAGTGTACCGTAATCGATTTATAACGGGTCTAATATTGCTC
>CAZQKJ010000015.1:0-22909 GCA_964593315.1 uncultured Granulosicoccaceae bacterium | reverse complement strand
GGTATTTCCCATCATGCGTTCGCGAAACATAGGTTCCTGGGCAATTTCACCGTAGGTCATGTCGCGCATTCGCCAGTGTAGGACATAGCGTGGCTTCATGTCGTTCCACACCTTGATGCCTATAAAAATACTCGCTATCAGTGGTAGGTAGACGAGAATGAAACCGCGAGTGTTGTTGTCCAGCAGGTCGATAGCAATGACCACTAATAGCGCAAGCAGGCTGATGATAATCAGCGCTTTGCAGAGTCGTCGGTTAAAGTTGGTTGTACGGTAGAACTGTTTATGCAGACTGATCATGTGTTCAAACATGTAAGTTTTCAGCGTGCGATCAAATGGATCTATATAGGCGAGTCTGGTGTCGGTCACCAGAATCAAGCCTTTACGAAACAGCTCGGTTTCATTGGGAAAAAGCTTTATTGGCTCAGGTTTGGCCAGCAGCCAATCGGTAAATTTAGCCCTGCGGGTTTTAGTTGGTGTCTCGGATAACTCGGTTGTCTGGTTTGCTTCTTTTTCTGCCGCAGCTTTATTCTTTCTGGATGCTGCTTTGAGAAACAGTAGTGATGACAGATCTACACGCATAACTAGGGGCTCTTATACTATGGGCTCTTGACCATAGTCTCGGAGCCGGCTTCGCGGCCTGACAGAATCAGCCCATCTGGGTGCCGATGGAAGTTGTCGTCAGGCAATAGTCATTTGCGAGCAGGCCTGGGCGAGCGAGACTATTGGTTTTAGTCATTTAGTGTACCGCTCAAGTGTCGGATAGATCCATTGCACCTACTACATCAAACGGGATGGGTTTTGGCCAGGTAGAGACCTCTACGGTTCCCTGAAGCTGGTAGTCAAGATCCAGTGATTCACCCTGAATCAGGGTTTGCAGTGTATTGCCAAGGCGGTCCAGTCCGGCTGTGACGTCCAGCTGAAGCAGCGCTTCACTGTTGGGTTGGATGGTAACTGCCTGGATGCTCTTGCCGCTCGCAATGTTGGTATTGTTGAAACGCGCAATAAAATCTACCGACTCGATCGGCATCGGGAATGCGTTGGGATTGCTCACCTTGAGCTCGAAACGCAATTTTTGCCCGGTCAGGCTGATGTTCAGTGGGGTGACTTTGACGAGCTCAACGCTGGGTTTAATCGGCTTCGGGACGACGCTTGCGCAGGCAGAGATAGCCAGAAGGGAGAAAAGCAGACAAAACCGGATCAACCATTGGTTGTACATTTGCACGCCTGCGCTTGGGCAGGACACGGACTGCACTGAGTGCAGATCTATTACGTGTCTGACAGGAAAAAACGGCAGGGTAGCACGATGCGAGTATCCGTGCCTTTTCGGTAAGCGTATGGCTCATCCTGCGATTGAGGATGAGCACCTGAGATCGTGAGAGTGCTTTCTAATTAAGCAGTTGTTGCAGTTCCTGCAGTTCGGCTGCTGCCTGCTGCAGAATTTGTGCAGGTTCCTGCAGGTTTATGCCGGCTTGCTGAAGTTTTCTCGGTAGCAGCAAGTTCACAACGCTGGGTACCGACTTATTCTCACCGTCAGGCAATTCACTTTCGATGGCCAGCAATGCACCTGTAACAAGGTCAGCATAGGTGATTTCACCCGTATGGTTTCGATAGAAATCGCGCGCAGACTCTACTGCCTCGATGAAATTCTCGCTGAATCCCCAGGCACTCAGAAGCCACATTCCAACGGGCTCGCGCAGATTCCGCACTGAGTCTGCCAGAGTTTTCGCATCGGCAAATTCATCCGGATGTTCATTCGCATGACCAATAACCAGCAGTTCACCAATTTCTGCCATCAAGCCAATCAGGTGAGCACGCTCGTCAGTGAGGTGTGGTACTGATCGGGCAAATACTTTACAAATCGCTGCAGTCAGAGTGGCTCTGCGCTGATAGTTCACCATGTGCTGCTCAATGGCAGGGTTGGCTGCTTTCCAGGGGTGCTCAGAAGGAATTTTAAGTGCTAGCTGATTGGTGCTCTCAACTCCAAGTCGAGTAATCGCACCACGCATGGTTTGGGTGGTCTCGCCAGCATTAGCAATCTTGTTCGCTTCATGCACGGTGTGTGCAGATAAGGCCGGATCAGCGGCCAGCGCCAGTGAAAACTCTGGGATACCCATGGATCCACCGGCCACCAGTAGCGCAAGCTTCTTACTGATAGCAGTCTGACAATTGAGATTGACAGTCTTTTGTTCGAACGACTCGATGATGCTGTCGAAAATAATATTGTCTTTTTCGTAGACGCGAATGTCGTGCACTTTGGTTGCGTTCTTCTGTTGCTCTTTGAGCAGAATGTCGAACAGTTCGCGCCCGAAACGCACCAGTGTTGCGGTAGTTTTTGTGGCGATCGAGTGATGCTGTGTGAATTCTTTCAGCACTGGTTGTGTTGCACGATCGGTGCTAATGGCAACACTTTCAGTGTCGTCTTTGTCCTTTGAGTTGCGAACTTCCACCTGGCCATCGAAAAGAAAGGTGAACCAACGGTGTTCCTTGTTGGCTTCCAGTGTTGTGGACCGGTTGATATTTACGATAGTCGCGGACTTACATATAGTAACCCGATTAGCCTCGTTCAATTCTGAAATAGGATTCAAACGGGCAGCGAGTGCCAGTAATTCCTTGATGCCATCGGATTCTGTGTCAGCTGCAGCAGATGATTTTGAGTCGAAATTGAACACGTTCCACGCCCGTTGTTATTTTATTGAAGCTACAAGGGTCAATCGGCATCGGTCAAATTAGGTTTAGAGGTTTATCACACAACGTGTTCTACAGCACATTGAGCGCAGTTTAAAAGCCTTTGAGTCAGGTGTAGCACCGATGCCACACAACGACGTTACAGGAATCATTCCGTGCCAGTGGGCATACGTCTCAAAGTTTTAGGAATACTGAACGAAACCGTCTCGACGGCGCCAGCGACTTCATTGACGTAGTCAGCACCGCAGGATTTAAGATGGCTGATGACCTGCTGCACAAGCTCCTCGGGTGCAGATGCACCAGCAGTCACACCGATTTTTGTGCGATCACTCAACCATTCGCTTTTAATAGCGCCGGCATCGGTTATCAGGTATGACGGAATACCGGCTCGTTCACCGAGTTCGCGTAAGCGGTTAGAGTTAGAACTATTTTGCGCACCAACAACCAATAAAAGGTCTGCATCACGACACAAGGTTTTGACAGCATCCTGGCGGTTCTGCGTGGCGTAGCAAATATCATCTTTGCGCGGAGCCGCAATATCCGGGAAACGCTGCTTTAGCCGTTCTATGATTTCGTGCGTATCGTCCACTGATAAAGTGGTCTGGGACACAAACGCCAGTCTTTTAGGATCAGTGACATTCAAGGTGTCAACGTCTTCGGGTTTCTCAATAAGCAGTATGCGTCCGCCCCACTGCGTGTCGTAGCGACCCATTGTGCCTTCAACTTCAGGATGCCCGGCGTGGCCGATCAACAACACTTCTCGCCCTTCCTTTGCATACTTCACCACTTCTATATGGACTTTGGTTACCAGCGGACAGGTAGCGTCGAACACTTGAAGCTCACGGGATTCTGCCTCGTGCTCAACTGCGCGTGATACGCCATGGGCAGAAAAGATCACGGTGCTGTTGTCGGGTACTTCGTGGAGTTCGTCTACAAAGATGGCACCTTTGTCCCTGAGGCCGTCAACAACGTACTTGTTGTGTACTACCTCATGACGAACATAGATGGGTGCGCCAAACAGTTCGAGTGCACGTTCGACAATCTCAATCGCTCGATCGACACCTGCACAGAACCCTCGCGGGTTGGCCATTAGAATTTCCATCGTGGGCTCGCTAAAAGAGTGTGGGACAGGTTGTAAGAATGTTTGTTCATCAGGTGTTTTTCAAGAGAGGTCACTTCCCGGCAGCAGTGTCTGCCGGATCTTCCGGTACAAAAAACGAGCTGAACAGAAACAATCCGGCACCCACGAAAATGGCCGCATCTGCGATATTAAAAGCTGGCCAGTAGTAGGTGCTGTCGCTCCAGTTGGCAAACCACTGGATAAAATCGATGACGTAGCCAAGCCTTACCCGGTCTATCAGATTGCCGATAGCGCCACCAAGCACCAGCGACAGACCGAGCCCAAGCCATTTTTCATGTGGCTTTAGACGAATCAGCCAGACAATCAGCACCACACTGATGACGGCGGCGATAATCGTGAAAAACCAACGCTGCCAGCCACCTGCATCACTTAAAAAACTAAACGCCGCTCCGTGGTTATACATTAAAGTGAGGTTAAAGAATGGCATGACCGGGTTTTGCTCATGCATGTTCAGCTGTGTATTTGCCATCCATTTGGTTATTTGATCAATTACAATCACTACGGCTGTCAGGCAAAAAAAGAACTTTTTCATAGTGTGTTAGATAACCTTGATAATAAATACAACTGCAGTATGACGCTTGTGATCACTGTTTAAGTAAACTGGCGCGGTTCGCCATCACCATCAACATTCTGTACACATCGGCTGCACAGTGTTTCATGTGCAGGGTCAACACCTACGTCATGGCGATAGTGCCAGCAGCGTTCACACTTGGTCTGTGTTGACGCCTGAGCGCTAATCCACAGCTCACCGGATTCATACTCGCTTTTCTCAGCGTTCGCAGGTTTATCCGATAAAGTACTCACAGAAGCGCCGGAGGTAATCAGTATGAATCTCAGTTCATCACCGAGACGCTGTAGCAAAGAGGCTGTGTCTGTATCGCAGAATAGAGTGACTTCTGCATCGAGTGAGCCACCGATTAAGCCATCGACTCTCAGTTTCTCCAGTGCACGTGATACCGCCATGCGAACCATGACGATCTGATCCCATTCAGCACTGCTGTAGAGCGAGGCTTCTGGCAGTGGTTTAAGGTGCTCATAGTAAGTCTCTGTGAATATCGTTTCACTGTGCGCGCCCGGCAGGTGTTGCCAAATTTCCTCAGCAGTGAAGCTAAGCACTGGAGCAATCCAGCGTGTCATGGCTTCGGCTATATGATACATCGCAGATTGTGCGGACCGACGTGCATGGCTGTCGGGTTTGGTTGTGTATTGACGGTCTTTAACAATATCCAGATAGAAACCACCCAACTCAGTGGTGCAGAAGTTATGCAACCGTTGATAGACAGTGTGGAACTGATAGTCTTCAAAGGCTTCGCGAATATCATTCTGCAGTGCCAGTGTACGATCAACAGCCCACTGATCAAGTGCCAGCATATCTTCTACAGCAACCAGGTTGTTAGCGGGATCAAAGCCGTTGGTATTGGCCAATAGAAAGCGCATGGTGTTGCGTATTCTGCGATAGGAATCAGACATGCGATTCAATATCTCATCAGAGACACTCATTTCACCGCGATAGTCCGCAGAACACACCCATAGTCGGATAATATCGGCGCCCATAGTCTTCATGACTTTCTGTGGCGCGATGACATTGCCCACAGATTTGGACATTTTTCGACCTTTGGCATCAACGGTAAAACCGTGCGTCAAGACCTGCCTATAAGGTGCAATGCCATTGATAGACGTACTGGTTAGTAGTGAAGAGTGAAACCATCCGCGATGCTGATCTGATCCTTCCAGATACATATCTGCAGGATAGGGTTGACCACGCTTTTGCAGTACATGTGCATAGGTAGTGCCGGAGTCAAACCAGACATCAAGGACGTCAGTCGACTTTTCGTATTGATCAGCATCTTGCTTTATAAAGTCGTCAATACCCAGGTCAAACCAGGCTTGTATGCCGCCCTTTTCAATGTGCACTGCCGCCTGCTCAAGGAGCTCGAGGGTGTCTGGATGCAGTTCACCGGTTTCCTTGTGCACGAAAAGAGTGATGGGTACGCCCCAGTATCTTTGTCTCGAGATGCACCAGTCAGGACGCTTGGCTATCATGCTGTCGATTCGGGCTTCACCCCACTCTGGCACCCATCGAACAGTTTTTATAGCAGCCAGTGCATCACGCCTTAGATTTTCTTTTTCCATACTGACAAACCACTGCGGAGTAGCACGGAAAATAATGGGTGTACCTGTGCGCCAGCAGTGTGGATAACTGTGTTCGAATGATTCACTGATGACAAGCTTGTTTGCCTGTGTCAGTTCATCAAGAATATGTTTTTCAACCTTATAAACGTGTTCACCTGCGAACTTTTCAACAAAGGACTCATACACACCGGTTGCGCCAACGTTGTTTAAGATCCCCAGATCGTATTTTTTACCGGTTATGAAATCGTCCACACCATGATCAGGAGCGGTGTGCACCGAGCCTGTGCCCGCCTCGGTAGTGACATAGTCGCCTAGTACCAGTAAAGAGGTACGATCATAGATAGGATGTTGTAGCAGCATCTTTTCAATGGCATCGCCGTTAAACACAGACACAGTTTTGTAGTTTTCACACTGATAACGCTTCATGCAATCGTCGACAAGGTCGGTGGCGAACACCAGGCACTCGTCACCCAGACCAAGGTCACATTCAACTACCGAGTATTCAAGTTCCGGGTTTAGTGCGACTGCAAGGTTGCCGGGTATAGTCCACGGCGTGGTGGTCCAAATAACGACTGACAGAGGCAATTCTGTGCGCGTGCTATTGCAGGCTTTATGCAGCGCATCGTTATCTACCGCACTGAATCTGACATCTATCGATGTAGATTTTTTATCTTTGTATTCAACTTCAGCCTCTGCCAGGGCCGAGCGCGCGCCGATACTCCAGTAAACCGGTTTGGTGCCTTTATAGACATGGCCGTTTTTGATCATTTGTCCGAGCGCACGAACAATGCCTGCCTCGTTTTCAAAAGCCATTGTCAGGTAGGGGTTGTCCCATTCACCAAAGATACCCAGACGTTTAAAGTCTTCACGCTGCCCGTTGATTTGCTCGCCCGCGTATTCGCGACACCGTGCTCTGAAAGTGGCTTCATCGATATCTTCACCGGGCTTGCCAATTTCGGATTCGACTTTGTTTTCGATCGGTAAGCCGTGACAGTCCCAGCCCGGAATATAAGGTGAATCGCATCCGTTAAGCTGTTTGCTCTTAACGATCATGTCTTTGATGACTTTATTCACCGCATGGCCAATATGAATATCGCCGTTGGCGTACGGAGGGCCGTCATGAAGAACGAACTGCTTTTCGCGACTGGCCGAAGCTTCACGAATCTTTTTATAGATATCCATTTTCTCCCAGCGTGCCTGAATCTCAGGCTCACGCTGAGCGAGGTTGCCGCGCATCGGGAAATCAGTCTTTGGCAGATTTAATGTGTGTTTGTAATTACTCACCGGGAGTCTCTGTCTGTAAATACGATCATCAGTGGTTGAGGTCAGCGGATAGGCGTAGGGGTCTTGGTGGTTACTGATCTCGCTCTGCGAACCATTGTCGGGCGTTCTGTTCGTCTGTGGCAATAGCCGCTTTTAGTTCATCGAGGCCTGCAAACTTTTTTTCATCTCTAAGCTTATGCAGGAACGTAACCCGCAGGCGTTTGTGGTACAAGTCTGCGTTAAAATCCAGTAGATGAACCTCAAGGCTGAGTTGCACGCCGTGCACCGTGGGTTTAACACCCATGTTGGCAATCGCGTTGTAGCTGCGATTTTCAACCGTGACAGACACCGAAAATACACCTCTTAACGGAGGATTGCTGTTCTTCAACGCTATGTTCGCTGTCGGATAGCCCAGCGTACGCCCGAGTTGTGCACCGTACTCTACCCGTCCTTCAATAGAATAGTCCCTGCCCAACAATTCTGCTGCCTGATTAATATCGCCATTTGCCAGTAGATGGCGAATCCGGGTGCTGGATACTCGATCCCCTGCGACTGTCAAAGTGTCCGCTTGCTTGAGTGTAAAACCATATTGCTCGCTGGCATGCTGCAAGGTAGTGAAATTGCCCTCGCGGTTTTGACCGAAGTGGAAATCATCGCCGATCAACAGGTATTGGCTGTCCAGCCCGTCTGTCAGAACCTGGCGGATGAAATCATCGGCCCGGGTCTGTGCCAGTGTGCTGTTGAACTGCAGCAATAACAGTTGATCCAGGGGCCAGGCACCGAGTGCGGTAATTTTTTCTCTGGTGCTCGTCAGACGAGTGATGCTTTTGCCCTTGTTAGCAGTTTGGGCCGAACTCCGGGTTACAAAATATTCTACCGGCAGTGGTTCAAAGCTCACCACACAGCTGCGCAGACCATCCGCTTTTGCACGCTGGCAAACCGTTTCGATCAGGTGCTGATGGCCTCGATGTATGCCATCAAAGTTGCCAATAGTTACCGCACACCCGCGATGATGTTTGCGCAGGTTGTGCAGTCCGCGTATTAATTCCACTGAATCGATCTGGTCCTTCGTAGTTGTTAGGCGTAGTTGTTAGGTATAGCTACCGGTATCGTTTTTGGTTGCAGCTTGTTCCTGTTAGCAGTGAAGGTTTATCTTGCTGAAAAACCATGAGCCGTCAGACACGGTAGTTTGCCAACCGGAAACCCGCTGCAAACAGGGTAGCTCCGTAGGCGAGCCCTGACAGCGCAATTATACCGGCTAAGCGGGTAATGCGTTCAATTGCCTGCATTGCCTGCCAGGCATTGGATTCGGGTGTCGTCAGCAGGATAACAACCGCCATCACAGTCGCTGCAATCAAGACTCGTTTGAGTGCATTGGTGTCGGCTTTTTGAAGCTGATAAACCCCGTCTTTTTTTAGCTTGCTGTACAGCATCAGCGCGTTCTGGTTAGCCGAAAGTGCCGTGGCAAGCGCCAGCCCTGTATGTGCCGCCGGAGCCGAGGCAAGTAACAGCGCGCCAACAAACACGATGTTGTAGCCCATATTACTGACCATCGCAATGATCCCGATTCGAACCGGGGTGCGGGTGTTTTGTCGGGCAAAAAATCCGGGTGCAAAAATCTTTACCAACACCAGCCCGGGGAGTGCTAAAGCATAGGCACGCAGTGCCCAGGCTGACATTAACGTGTCTGCGTGATCAAACTCGCCGTAACCGAACAGGGTGGAAATTAAAGGCACTGCCAATAAAAGCAATCCTACCGCGCCGGGGACCGCCAGCAACACAGCGGTCCGGAATCCCCAGCTCATGGTGTTGTCGAAGTCGGATTTTTTGTCTTTGGCATGGGCCGATGACAAACGCGGCAGTATGACCGTGGCGATGGCCACGCCGAATACCCCGAGTGGAAACTCTAGCAACCGGTCTGCAAAGTAGAGCCAGCTCAGGCTGCCGGCAATCAGGAATGACGCGATGATGGTGTCCAGTAGCAAATTAATTTGGCCGACCGATGAGCCAAAGATTGCCGGTAGCATCAGCTTGAGTATTTTTTGCACACCACTATCAGACCAGCCCCACTGTGGCATCGATAACAGCCCAAGCTTGTGCAGCGAAGGTAACTGGAACAGCAGTTGCGCCACTCCCGCCGCGAACACTCCCCAGGCGAGAGCTGTGACCGGGACTGCAAAAAACTGCGACCCCCACAAGGCTGCGGTAATCAAACAAATGTTGAGTAATACCGGTGTGAAGGCAGGCACTGCAAATCGTTGGAAGGTATTCAAAACGCTGCCGCAATAGGCAACCAGCGAGATAAAGAACAGATAAGGAAATGTTATCCGCAGCAGCGCAGTTGCTGTGATGGCGCGTTCGCCACCCGAATCAAACCCTGGTGCAAAAACACTAATCAGGGCGGGTGCCAGCAAACTTCCAATGATACTGAGTACCAGTACTATCCAGCCGAGCGTGCCACTGACTTGCGCTGCCAAATTTTTCAGGGCTTCTTTGGATCGGGTTTCCTTGTATTCGGTGAATACCGGTACAAAGGATTGCGCGAAAGCGCCTTCAGCAAATAGCCTGCGCAAAAAGTTGGGGATTTTAAAAGCCACCAGGAAGGCGTCGGTGAGTGAGCCTGCTCCAAAGGTGTAGGCAAAGACCTGATCGCGTACAAATCCCAGGATTCGCGATAGAAAAGTCATCGCACTGACAACACTGCCAGAACGCAGCAGATTAAATCGCGACTCCGTCATTGTAGAGTAACCGTCCGGTTGCCCGGATTGTGGGCGATTGCGCCCTCGGGACCTGATAGTGATTGACGGGTTCTTTTGTTAAAAATCACCGAGCCTGAAAACAACACCCGGTAGAAAGCTGTGAGTAAGGGCAGACATAATGTTGTCTGTCGGTTGACAATATGGTAGCCACGGACGATACTGTTCGGCTGGATTTTCACCTTTTTCAGGAGAGTCTCTTGGCGAACTCCCCCCAAGCCAAAAAACGCGCTCGTCAGGCGGAAACAAGACGTACCCGTAACGCTGGTATGCGCTCTATGATGCGTACTCATGTGAAGCGAGTGGTTGGTGCAATTGCCTCTGGCGATAAAACTGCCGCATCTGAAGCCTACACGGCTGCCGTGCCGGTTCTCGATAGCATGGCCCGTAAAGGTCTGGTGCACAAGAACAAGGCGGCGCGCTACAAAAGCCGTCTCAACGCCCAGATACGCGCACTGTAAGGATTGTATCTTCTGCCTCACGCGGAAGAGCATCCCGACTATGACCGCGGCTGATCTGGTCGCGTTATTGATGGCGGGCATTAACCGCCACCATGTTGTCCCGATTGACCAATTCCGGCTCGTTCACATAGCCTAAGCGCTCACTGATTCTGTCACTGCGACAACCTGCCATCAGCGCAGCTTCAGTGGCATTGTAGTTGACCAGCCCGCGAGCAATCTCAGCGCCACCATCGGTGCAGATGGACACCAGCTCACCGCGCCTGAACTCTCCCTCCACCCGGATCACACCGACAGGTAGCAGACTGCAGTCGCCGGCTTTGAGTCGATCATGTGCGCCACGATCAACCGTGACTGCCCCGCGCGATTTGAGTTGATTGGCAAGCCACATTTTGTGCGCCACCAGTTTCTGTTGAGTTGCTTGCAGCCTTGTACCTATTGACTGACCTTGGAGCAATCTGGTCAGTACATCCGGTTCCCGACCGGAGGCGATCACAGTATGTGTGCCGGATCGTGCCGCGCGTTCTGCTGCGAGTATTTTGGTTTTCATACCGCCAATCGCGAGTTTGTTGGCACTGGGCCCTGCAATCTTTATAAGCTCGGGATCTCCGGCTGTGGCCGACTCTATCAGTTTCGCATCAGGGTGTTGGTTCGGATCCTTATCGAAAAGCCCCTGTTGGTCGGTCAGTATCACCAGCTGATCTGCTGATATTAGATTGGCGACCAGAGCTGCCAGATTGTCGTTATCTCCCACTCTGATTTCATCCGTTGTCACGGTATCGTTTTCATTGATGACCGGAAGGACTCCCAGTTTGAGTAAAGTGGCGAGCGTGCTTTTCGCGTTGAGGTAGCGTTTGCGATTGCTCAGGTCATCATGGGTTAAAAGAATTTGAGCCGTGTGTAGCCCGTGCGATTTAAGTTCGGATTCATAAGCCCTGATTAAACCCATCTGACCAACGGCGGCGGCGGCCTGAAGTTCGTGCAGAGCAGTAGGGCGCTCTGTTAACTGTAATCTGTGCATTCCCTCTGCAATCGAGCCTGAGGACACCAGTACCAGCTCGACGTTGTTTTTCATCAGCTCTGCAAACTGCCTTGACCACTGGTGAATGTTCTCAAGATGCAAGCCGGTGTTGTCGGCAGTGATAAGGGCACTACCAATCTTGACTACCCAACGTTGCGCCTGATCCGCTTTGTTCTGCATTGTCTGTGTTGCGTATCGATTAATTAAGTGGTGTTGAAATCAGAGCTTGTTGTGTGCAGTTTCCGCCGAGGTCTGCGCGCCGGTTGTGTTATCTACTGTGTTGTTCGTTGTTTCAGAGCTTGTCTCGCTGCCCGTCTTACCGCCTGTCTGGCTACTACTTACGTCTTTAGACGTATCATTATCACTGTTTGCCTGCTCCGCCTCTTCTGCCTGTTGCTCTTCAACATAGTGCATGATGTCTGCACAAAGCTTGTCAGTTCCGCGTCCGTCGATGGCCGACACGCTGTACCAGGGGCCGTCCCAATCCAGTAATTTAAGCGTGGCTGCGGTTTTTTCCTGCCATTCCTGTTCTGGTATCAGATCCATCTTGTTGAACACCAGCCAGCGCGGTTTATCCACAAGCTCAGTGTCGAATTTCTCGAGCTCTTTGGCGAGCGCCAATGCCGCAGTAGCAGGATCATGCTCATCAAACGGTGCGAGATCGATAACATGCAGCAGCAGCCCGGTTCGGGTGAGATGGCGCAGGAAACGGATACCCAGCCCCTGACCTTCCGCAGCACCCTCAATAAGACCCGGGATATCCGCCATCACAAAGCTTCTGTGCGATTCAATACTGACCACGCCGAGGTTCGGGTGCAGGGTTGTGAAAGGGTAGTCGGCAACTTTTGGTTTGGCAGCTGACACCTTGCGTATCAGAGATGACTTTCCAGCGTTTGGATAACCCAGTAGGCCCACGTCTGCGAGTAACTTAAGCTCCAGAGATAACTCGCGTCTTTCACCCGGTGTGCCGTTTGTGGTTTTGCGTGGCGCACGGTTGGTGGCACTTTTGAACCGTGTGTTACCCAATCCGTGCACGCCACCTTTAGCTACCAACAGGGTTTGACCGTCACTGACGATATCGCCAATCAGTTCTTCGGTGTTACGTTCGGTGGCTACAGTACCAATCGGTACGCGGATCATTTTGTTTTGACCGCCACGGCCAGTGCAATTTGCGCTTGAGCCGTTGCGTCCGCGCTCAGCTTCGTAGGTGCGCATATGGCGGAAATCTACCAGGGTGTTGATGTTGATATCGCCCACCAGGTAGACACTGCCGCCATCACCGCCGTCGCCACCGTCTGGTCCCCCACGGGGTACATATTTCTCACGTCGGAAGCTCATGCAGCCGTTGCCACCGTCACCGGCAATTACCTTGATTCTTGCTTCGTCGACAAATTTCATGATGAACCTGCGGGTTTTAGTCCGCCAATAAAAAACCCCGCCAGTGCGGGGTTTGTGTCAGCGCGATACAGATAGTGAATCTACTGTGCGTCTACGACGCTGACAAATTTTCGATTTTTCGGGCCGCCGGTGTGGAATTTAACCACGCCATGGGCTTTGGCGAAGAGCGTGTGGTCTTTGCCAACACCAACGTTCACACCCGCGTGGACCTTAGTACCACGTTGTCTGATCAAAATGTTGCCGGCAAGCACGGCTTCACCGCCGTATTTTTTCACACCGAGTCGTTTGGATTCGGAATCGCGACCGTTGCGGGTACTACCACCTGCTTTTTTGTGAGCCATGTTGTTATTCTCGGGCGGTAATCGCCATTGTTGAACGTGTAATCGAAACTTTTGCTAGCGTCTCGCGGACGATAGACCGATAATTTGTTTTGCTGATTCTGCCGGGGCCAATGCATTACCTGCAGATTATAGTAGAGCCTGAACCATACCAACTGCAGCTTGGCGGAGCACTGTAGCGCTTCCTCATCGGCAGAAAAGCCTTTAATAATAGTCCGACCCCAACGATGAGTCAAACTGAAGCACCCGTCAGCGCCAACCGCGCCCCATCTGCCACTTCAGCGGATGAGCTGATCGCCGAGGCTATGGGTGATGTAGACAATAAAATCCGCGATTCTCTGCATTCAGATGTTGTGCTGATCAATCAGATGAGCCACTACATCATTGGGGCCGGTGGTAAACGGCTGCGCCCGAAACTGGTGTTGCTGTCGGCGCTGGCACAAGGCTATACCGGAAGCCACCATATCAACATAGCGGCTGTTATCGAGTTTATTCACACCGCAACATTACTTCATGATGACGTGGTTGATTCGTCAGATTTACGCCGCGGCAAGGAAACCGCCAATACGGTTTGGGGTAATGAAGCGGCGGTTCTCGTCGGCGACTTTCTGTATTCGCGGTCGTTCGAAATGATGGTTGAAGTTGGGCAAATGCGGGTGATGGAAATCCTCTCAGCATCGACCAATACCATTGCTGCCGGCGAGGTGATGCAGCTGATGAATATAGGCGAGGCCGATATCACAGAGCAGCGTTATATGGAGGTCATTACCGCCAAAACCGCAAAGCTGTTTGAAGCGGCCACCCAGCTGGGTTCGGTGTTGGCAAACGCCGAGCCGCGTCAGGAAAGCTTGATGGCCGAATACGGTGCCAGACTTGGCATCGCTTTCCAGCTGATCGATGACGTACTCGACTATACAGCCGCCAGCGAAGAGCTTGGCAAAAATGCCGGTGACGATCTGACAGAAGGCAAGCCGACACTACCGTTGATCTATGCATTGCAATCGGCAAGTACCGCTGACGCAAAGATGATAAAAGATGCGTTACGCCAGGCGGAAAACGGTGGCCTGCTGAGTGCGGATGAAGTGCAGCCGGTTGTCTCATTGATCAACCAGTCTGGCGCTAACGAAAGAACGGTAGAACTTGCTCGTCAACAAGTAACCCAGGCAATTGACGCCTTGAACCTGTTGCCATCCGGAGATCACAAGGATGCGTTGGTAGCGATTGCTGAAAGTTCGGTACAGCGTCGATTTTAGCCTGCGGTCAGAACATAGCTACCCACGCCGCTGACACAATACAGCTGTATTAATTAGGCGCTCGGGCGAACGCTCTGATGACGCACGGAGCGCAAAAAGATCCGTCGTCCGAAGCACATACCAAAAAGCCACCACAGTGATCCGAACAAGCCTCCGCCGCTGCTTCCTCCGGTTAAAACGGGCTCCGGTGAGTCGATGCCTGCCAGGGCAGCGCTTTGACTCTGACCTGTAATCTCGCCCTGGGTGGTAGTGAGCGGTTGCAGCTCACCGGTAATGACCAGTTCAGCGGAATTGTTACTGTCATTTAAATCAAAGAATCCCACCGGACGCAGGTTCAGACTGGCGGTTCGTTCATCGTCTGGGTCAAGACTCATTTTGACTGCAATATCCCGGCTGTCGCCTGCGAACGTTGCAGCTACAGTGCACTGTAGCTCAGAGGGACTGGCATCCACCAACTCACAATTTGCCGGTGCCTCTGTGACTGTCGCATTGTTCAGACTGATATCGACTTCTGCTGCGGGAAAGGCTCTTGATTCGTCATTGTTAGTCACGGTGATCAGCATCTGATTGGATTCAAGTTGGGTCAGGCTGACCCCGATATCGATGGCATCGGTATAACAGACACCTTGCTCCAGTCTGCTGTTGATACTGTCGGTACTACAACTTGAAAATTCACGCGATGTGGAAGAATTGATCTGGGAAAACATCAGGTAATCGCTGATGTCTCTGCAGGCTTCGGTTTCATCATCGTGTGAAGCCCCGAGATTGTGGCCAATTTCGTGGGCTGCCAGTTCTTCCTGATGTTGAAACGGTCTGGATATACTGACGTCGTATCCATCAGTACGGCAGGCAGCGCCACTGAATGCCAGGCCGATGGCATCCGTGTTTGAGCCGATACCGGAAAACAAATGCACCAGTGCCAGATCGTCCGGCAGCAATTCGGACTCTATTCTATAGTTTCTGAATAGCCCGAGGTTGGCTTCAAGGCTGTCGGTCTCAAACGCCAGTGTTGAATCGTTGTCCGAGACCAGGATCACGATCTCTACCGACAGCGCCAGGCCAAATTGCTCTCGATACAGAGAATCGACGGAATTGATGGTCGATAGCGCTTTGCTCAGTCCGCGTCCGGCGATGGCTTCATTGAATAATGAATCAACCACTATTCCGATCTGTGCTACCCGTGTGGCGTCGCCGTTCGCATCTGTTAAGCGCTCAGCTGAAGAGATAAGGACCTCGCCCGGTAATGGCTCTGCCAAAGTGTGACGTCGTGTCGGCTGTGGTGCAGGCGGTAAAATTGCCGTGGGTAAGACGGCTTTGTGAAAGTGATGAAATTGCTTGGCACTGTCTGGCGCGAAGTTTATCGGCGCGGCATTTGACAGGTGTGTCGTGCTGCCCAGTGAACGGATAGTGCCGGCGATGAAATCATCTTCGATGACAATACTGGCTTGTGATCCGGGCATGGATTGCACAATGCCATGATAGGCGACGCCCGGCTGTGGCAGTTCCACACCGGACGTATCGACAATCCGCAGTTGATTCAGGTGCGGGTGCTCATTGAGCAAAAGTTGCTCAATCCGCGTGCCGAGACGAATCGTCGCTCGGTGTGTGTAGGACTTATGCTCGATCTGGGTGATGCCAATCAAGCTGGCGTCCAGCGTTTCATCGGCCCGTACCGTTAAAGGCAGGAGCAAGAGGAAAGTCATTACAACAGCCAATCCTTTAGCTGCAATACCCTCTATGTTCATGAGTCTTCCTGCATGAATATCGACAAAGAATAGTGTCAATACCATGGCGTGGCTACCGGACAGAAGATTGTATCAATTTAATGACAGTTTAGAAGGTTAAATTTATTAACAAAAAAAAACCCGCACCGAAACCGGTGCGGGCTTATTGGTTTCTGACCGGTTAAGTCAGTTGTAGACTGGGTGTTACCTGGGTGTTACACCCAATGCCTTTACCGTTGCGATGTTCAGGTATCTGTCGACTGGCAGGCCTTTACTTCGCTGGAAAGCGTTTACCGCTTTCATTGTGTCACCACCGATAACACCGTCAATGGCTCCCGGATTGTGACCGGCCGCTTGCAGTGCTCGCTGGATATCGCTGATGCGACTGGTTGTCATGTTGGTGTCGCAAAGGATCTCACGCCAATCCATCATTCCCTCTTTAACCAGCTTACGCTTAGTGACTGTCGCGTACTTTGCTGGGATCTTGATGCGACGCTCTTGTGGCGGAGAAGCTTCGCTGGCAACAGTGACAGTCTTATAGGCTGCCGGAACCGTGACTTTGCGAGTTGTCGGCTGAGTGGCAATGACTCGCTTTTCGATAGTCTCGTAAACCGCCGGGATTTCCTGTACGCGAGTTGCGGCCGGCGTTTTCAGAACGCGCTTTTTAACCGTCTTAAAGGTCGCTGGCACTTCAACCAGACACATAATCTCGCCGGTTGTCTCATCGATTTTCTGAATCGGACCAGTACCTTTTGTCCATGTCGTGTGAGCAGGTTTGTCCTGGACGCGCTCAGTCACGGTCTCATAGACAGCTTCAACCTGAACGATCTTTTTCGATGCAGGCTTTACCAGCACTCGCTCTTTTACAGTTTTAAAGGTAGCGGGCACGGTCACCAGCTGCTCGGTGGCTTCTTTTACTAACACTCGTTTTTGAGAGGAGGTGAAGCGCGCCGGAATGATTTCAATGCGCTCTCCTGCTTCTTCAACCAGAATGCGGTCTGAGATAGTGTCGTATTGAGGTGGCACCCACAAACGTGTGAAGCACTGCCCAGGCTTGGCGCCCGGCGGTAACAGGTCTCCAGCACCAAAGTTGGCACCGGCAGACTTGGTGGCAGATGCCACAGTGGAGTTCCTGGCCAGCGCTGACTCGCGCTTGTCGAGTTCCGCGGCTCGGGCCTGCAGGGCGGCTTCTTTCGACTCTAGTAATTGGGTTTTTTCAGCGATCACCGCTTCGCCGCTGCTTTTTGACTTGGCGCTGACCGCGTCTGTCACCTTGCTTGAAGTAGAGCAAGCAGTCATCGAGGCGACAATGACCGCCACTGATGCCAGTGTTGCAACATTTTTTGTAAGTTTCATCAGGGTGCGTCCCTCCGAAGGACTGTTTGCCAGGTTTATTTTTTATAGCCATTGCTTCTGGCGGAGCAAGTTGGCCACAACATCATTTTTGTTGTTATTAACTTTAGTACCGCTCTGAGTTTTTGAAGTTGCTAAAAAACCACATTCAAACGGGGGTGGTAGTAGCCATATCATCCTGCTTGTGCAACAAAATCTTTACAAAAAGTAGAAGTGATATGTGGATATTACTTTAAGTTCGCGTAATTTAAGCAAATTCAAATGTATCGTGAAGCGTTTTCGGATTCAAATCAATAACAGAACCGTTAGAAAATGCATGTTTTACATTAAATTCTGCCAATACTTTTCCAGCTAATTCAGATCTTTTTGGTCGTGAAATCTGTAAGGCAACGGCAAGGTGTATGATTTTTACAACGAAGGGTTAGGGCGACGCTTTATCGAACTCAAGGCTTGAGTGTCTGCGATGCAGGTGCCCGATCGCGGTGCCGTCTGATATCTGAGCAATTGCTGCTTGACTCTAGTGGCAGAATGGATAGTATTCTACCATACCAGATGGGGTGCTTTTAACGGCTAACCGTCAACCCGTGTAAAGACGCGTCATCGCAGTTGTTGTAACTGCGTAGCTATAACCGCTTCACTCACTAATCCCTCGGAGGATGTATGTTCAAGAAACTTTCCTTAGTTATTACCAGCGCACTCTTGTGCCTTTCGTTCAATGCCAATTCAGCTGAAAGCTGGAGAGCGTGGAATATCCACAATGATGGTCATCCCAATACCGCCGCGATGGATAAGTTCGCGGAACTCGTTGGTGAGGCCACAGATGGTGAAATTGAGTTGCAGGTGTTCCACGGTGGTGTACTCGGTTCTCAGCCAGATGCATTGGAGCAGGTTCGCCTCGGTGCTATTGAAGTCGGCAACTTTAACCTTGGCCCGATCGGTCCGATGGTAAAAGAGGCCAACCTTGTATCTCTGCCTTTCATCTTCAAAAGTGTGCCGCACATGTTCCGCGTTCTTGAAGGCGACGCCGGTGGAATCATGGCAGATGCGATGGCTGAAGCTGGCGTTAAGCCATTGGCATGGGTCGATGCTGGCGCGCGCTCTTTTTACTCCCAGAAAGAGATCAATAGTCCGGCTGATGTTGAAGGGCTGAAGATTCGTGTTATGAACAATGATCTTTATACTTCTATGATCTCTGCAATGGGTGGCAACCCGTCACCGATGGCGTTTTCAGAAGTGCAGCAGGCACTTAAGACCGGCGTAGTCGACGGCGCGGAGAACAACTTTCCATCGTTTAAAAATGTGGGCCACTACGAAGTCACTACACACTACTCACTGAGTGAGCACCTGATCATTCCTGAGTGCATCTGTGTGAACACGGCTAAGTTCGACGCTCTGTCAGAGGAATTACAAACTGCTGTGCGCGGTGCTGCTGAAGAAGCTGCTTTGTTCCAGCGTGAGCTTTGGGCTGTTCAATCCGGTGAAGCACGCAAGGAAGTAGAAGCTGCCGGTATCAAGGTTAACGAAATTGCTGATAAAGGTCCTTTTCAAGAAGCGATGGTTGCTGTCTATGATGAATACCTTGCTGCTAACCCTGATATGAAAGAGCTGGTAGAGATGGCTCAATCTACCGAGTAGTTACCGGGCAATCTGGTACGCTACTTAGAAGGGCTCCGGTTCACCGGAGACCTTCACCATGACTACCGCGCCCGGTTCCGCACCAGGAATCGGGCGTTTTTTTACTTTGAGAGAACCTGATGACCGAGGCGTCTGAACCGTCCAAGTTCCTGCGAGGTATGGATGGGGCATTTGATCTGCTATCTCGAATCTGTTTGATTGTGGCGGGTACTGCGCTGGTCTCAATGACGGTGATGTTTGCGTGGTTGGTTTATGGCCGCTACGTTTTGAACGATACGCCCACCTGGGTAGAACAGGTTTCGCATTTACTGTTGATGGTAATAGCCTTTCTGGGAGCAGCGGTTGGTGTGCGTCAGGACACTCACTTATCGGTTGTTTATTTCCGTGGTGCAGTACCGTCCTGGTTACGTACCGTATTCGTTTTTATCACTGATGTGCTGATGGCAGGTTTTGGTGCGCTGATGTTCTGGTACGGATTTGAACTCACTTCATTCAAATGGAAGACACTTATCCCGTTGATTAATGTGTCCGAGGGCTTGCGCTCGTTGCCATTGACCATTTGTGGTGCCCTGGTGTTTTTGTTTTCCGTAGGTCATCTGATCCGTCTGTTGCTTGGGCGGGACGAGCGAAAAGACAGCATAGAATAAGAGGCGAGCATGGGACTTCTGTTACTACTTGGGGTATTTGCCCTGTGCGTCATGATCGGGCTACCGGTGGCCTTTGCGTTGGGTATATCTGCGCTCGCAGCTTTTTTGCATGAAGGCTTACCGCTACTGATAGTTTTTCAGCGCATCGTGGCGGGAATTAATGTTTACTCACTAATGGCAATACCGTTCTTCATCTTCGCAGGTGAATTGATGTTCCATGGCGGTATTGCACAACGGTTGGTGCGCTTTGCGCAAAACGCCGTGGGTGCGGTTCGCGGTGGCCTGGGTATCGTGAATGTTTTTTCATCGATGCTTTTTGGTGGGATTTCAGGATCTGCTATTGCAGATATCTCGGCGCTCGGATCAATTCTGATACCGGTAATGAAAGACAAAGGCTACGACGCTGATTACGCAGTTAACGTGACTGTGACTTCATCTATCGCAGGAATAATTATACCGCCCAGTCACAATATGATTATCTATGCTCTGGCAACAGGCGGTGCGGTGTCGATTTCCAAACTGTTTCTGGCTGGAGTGATACCCGGCATTCTGATGTGTATCTGCCTTGCGGTAGCCGCCTACATTATTGCTGTAAGAAGGGGCTACCAGGCTGAAAAATTTCCCGGCTGGACGGTGCTTATACTGAGTTTCTTCGGCGCTATTCCAGGTCTTCTAACAGCCGTTATTATTGTTGGTGGTGTACTTTCCGGTGTGTTTACCGCTACAGAATCAGGTGCGTTTGGTGCGCTCTATGCCTTTGTAGTGACACTTATTGTTTATCGCAGTATCTCCTGGTCAAATTTTAAAACGGCTGTTGTTTCATCGGTACGCACGACATCGATGGTCATGATTTTGATTGCCTGCGCTGGTGCGTTTGCTTATATGCTGACCTTTTTTCGAGTTCCGAATCTTACTATCGACTTTTTAACCGGCCTGACAGATAACCCCATTCTGATTCTTTTAATGATCAACGCTGTGCTGCTGATGCTTGGCATGATTATGGATATGGCGGCTCTGATACTGATCTGCACACCCATCTTTTTGCCTATCATGAATGCGTTGGGAATTGATCCGCTGCAGTTTGGAATGATTTTGCTGGTTAACCTGGGGCTGGGTCTTTGCACGCCGCCGGTCGGATCATGTCTGTTCGTCGGTTGTGCGGTTGGTAAGCTGCCAATGGAAAAAGCCGTTCGCACCATCTGGCCGTTTTACTTAGCAATTTTTGTAGCACTGATGCTAATCACTTTTGTTCCAGCGATATCGCTGACATTGCCGGGTTTGATTAGCTAGTGCCTATCCAGAAACAGGGGCGTAGCGAGGATCACTTATGTGCGTGAGTTTTTGCGTGCCCGCACAAAAATCTCATAAATACGGCTTTTGGATAGATGCTGTCTAGAAACAGTAATTAGGATAACCGCGTGCAATCGGGTAATTGCTAATCTTTATCAAAGTACTCGGCGTGGCTCTTTTGCACAGAGGTGACTACTGTGTCGAGACGTGTCAAGTGATGACGCATAATCTCTGCTGCTTCGGCCGGTTTGTTTTCTTTTATACACTCGACCAGCTTGCAGTGATCATCGTAGGTTTCGTTGCGTTCCAGTTCATCGGCCAGTTGTAGCAGAGCTAATCGTTCAACCTGTGCTTTGCTTGACTCGATAACACCGAAGGCGTACTCACAGTCCGCGGCAGTACAAATTAAACCGTGAAACTGGTAATCCAAAGCTGTGTAGGTATCAGTGTCTCCTGCATCTATCGCAATTTTTTGTTGCTCGAGATTATTCTCAAACCGGGAATTAAAAGATTCAGTCTGCATGGAACAGGCCTTGCGCAGCACTTCAACTTCAACTGCGAGCCGTACAAACCTGGAGCCTTCAATAGCATTTTTGGAGATCCTTCTGACTTCCGTTGCCTTTTGTGGTCTGACTAAAAGCAAGCCGGTATTGTGGAGCCGGATAAAAGCCTCGCGCACGGGTTGGCGTGAGACTTCCATTTGTTTGGCAATTTCAATTTCAGATAATTTGTCCCCGGGTAGCAATCGCCAGTTGCTGATGTCGTTGTACAGGCGCTCGTATACGTCATCAGCGTTGGTTCGCCTTGACGATTTTGTTTGAGGGTTCGATACGAGGTACATTGACTGAGATCCTTAATGCCGTTTTTTTATGTCACCGGTAATGACAGAACTGACCAGGCAGCCTACAGGTTGGTTACAGTAAACCAGCTAAAAAAGTAACTTAGAGAATCGCCTGCGCCGGATATCAAGATTAGCACAGAGAGAATAACCAGACTTTCAAATTTTGTACTGTCTGCGTTGTTCCAGAGATACCGCTGATTACTCCCCGTTGTGACCTATCGATACCAAAACAGCAGTACGATACGCTATGTTACCTGCGCTCTGTTGTCTTGTATTGCGGGCATAGCTTGCAGCGGAATAATCGCGCCACGGTGTTGAATCACGGTAGCTGCCAATCTTTGACTTGCGTGTGCAGAGCTTACCGGATCACTACCAGATAAAGATGCTGCAATAAAACCTGCGTTAAATGAATCTCCGGCGGCGGTGGTATCCAGTGCGTTTATTTTCATCGGAGCGATGACTTTTTTCAATCCATCAAATGAAATGATGCAGCCTTTGTCTCCCATCTTAAGGACGACCTGCTCTACCCCGAGCTTGTGGAGTCGGTTTATAACGGCATCGGGAGTACTGGAGCCGAACACCTGAAACTCGTCATCAATACTGGGTAAGGCTAAATCAGTCAGTTTATAAACCTGTTGGAAGCAACCTTGTGCATCGTCGTCAGCCCAGAGAGCCGGGCGATAATTGCTATCAAAAATAATCTTGCCACCACCGGCGCGATAGTCTTTTAATAGATTTAAAAAGCGTGAGCGCGCAGCATCCTTATATAAAGCCACTGTGATGCCGGTGAAATAACAAGTGCTGTATTGCGACAGATCTGCCAATAATTTTTCTGCCTGCAGATCACTATCCAACAGGCGAGTAGCGGGTGATCCACTGCGCCAATAGTAAAATGATCGATCTCCGTGCGCATCGGTATCGATCATGTACATACCGGGCACTGAGTTTTCAAAGCGCTGGACCAGATTGCATC
>CAZQKJ010000014.1:7477-23011 GCA_964593315.1 uncultured Granulosicoccaceae bacterium | reverse complement strand
GATCCGTCAGGCACCACTCACGCGTACGCAAAAGCTGCACAAGCACTGGGCGCTACAATAGAGCTGCGCAACCGGGTAACCGATATCACTCAAAGCAGTGACGGCACATGGAGTGTTGAAACAGAGAATGGCACAGTCAGGACAGAACATGTTGTGAACGCAGGTGGCTTGTGGGCGCGTGAGGTTGGCAGGATGGTGGGCATTGAACTACCAGTACTTGCCATGGAACACATGTACCTTTTAACTGACGAGATGCCAGAGGTAGTAGAGTTCAATCAGGATACTGGCCGCGAGCTGGTTGGTGTAATTGATTTTAAAGGCGAGATTTATACCCGCCAGGAGCGAAACGGACTCTTACTTGGCACCTACGAGAAAGCTTGTAAGCCATGGTCACCGGTAGAGACGCCATGGGATTTTGGACACGAGTTACTCGCACCGGATCTTGATCGTATAGCCCCTTCACTGGAAATCGGATTTAAACATTTTCCAGCGTTTGAACAGGCCGGTATTAAACAAACCGTGAATGGTCCGTTTACCTTTGCACCAGATGGCAACCCGTTGGTCGGCCCGGTACAAGGCATGACCAACTTCTGGTCCGCTTGTGCAGTAATGGCGGGTTTCAGTCAGGGCGGAGGCGTCGGTTTGGTGCTTGCCAACTGGATGACAGAGGGCGACCCGGGGCACGACATCTTCGGGATGGATGTTGCACGCTACGGCGACTTTACAACGCTCAAGTATACAAACGCGAAGGTACGAGAAAATTACTCAAGACGTTTTTCCATACGCTTTCCCAATGAAGAACTGACGGCCGCAAGACCACAGCAGACAACGCCTTTGTACGATCTTATGTTGCGCGATAACAATGCCGTTATGGGGGATACCTGGGGGCTTGAAACACCCTTATGGTTTGCGCCGCCAGGCACAGAAGCACGCGACATACTATCTTTTCACCGATCAAACGATTTTGAACATGTTGGCAATGAAGTCCGCGCTGTGCGTGAACGTGTGGGTGTGACTGAAATTGCCAATTTTGCCAAGTATAAGGTTACCGGTTCCGGTGCAGAAGACTGGCTCAACCACCTGATGACAAACACCATGCCCGCGACCGGACGCATCGTGCTAACGCCGATGCTTAATCACGCAGGCAAGTTGATTGGTGACTTCACGATTGCTAAAGCCTGTGATGACAAATTTTATGTATGGGGGTCATCAGGCGCACAGATCTATCACATGCGCTGGTTCGAACAACAGCTGCCTGAAGATGGCAGCGTAAGCATTCATCGCTATGGGCAGACCATGGTCGGGTTATCCATTGCTGGTCCGCACGCGCGTGACGTGCTGCAAAAACTGGTCGATAGCGATATCGATAACAACCACATGCGATTTATGGATCATCGGTCAATGGATGTTGCCGGCTGCCCGTGTCTTGTCAACAGAATTACCTACACTGGCGATCTCGGTTACGAGCTATGGATGGAACCTGCGTACGAGCGCAGGATTTATTTGGCCATTAAGGACGCCGGCAAACAATACGACATTGCAGACTTTGGCATGCGCGCCCTGCTCTCAATGCGACTGGAGAAAAATTTCCCGACCTGGTTTGCAGAGCTGCGCCCGATCTATGGTCCTTATGAAGGTGGCATGGAACGCTTCGTAAAGCTTGGCAAGAATCACTTTATTGGCAGAGGTAAGGCCGCAGAGGAATTTGCTGACGGCGGCCAGCTGCGGCGCGTCACTTTTACCATTGCTACGGACAAAACCGATGTCATGGGTGATGAACCGATCTGGGCCAGAACCACACAAAGTTACCAGTGCATCTCTGAACCTCACGGCTATGGCGCACCCAGATTTGATGCGCAAGGGTGTGAGATCAAAAAATCCTCGTCGCAAAAAGATGGTGAATGGCAAGTGATTGGCTGGGTTACTTCCGGTGGCTACGGTCACTCTGTTAAACAATCACTGGCACAGGGTTATATACCGGCAACACTTGCAGAGACTACTGACAGTAATTTCTTTGCCATTGAAATTCTCGGCCAGCGCTTTGCCGCCAATTTGATCACTGAACCTCTATTCGACCCGACTGGTTCAAAGATGCGTTCATAGCATAGGCAGTGCAGATTCCGGCTATGTCTGCCAATCAAAAAAGGAAAAAAAAAGACAAAAAAAACCCCGCTACAAGCGGGGTTTTCACAACACAAGGTAGTCGAGGCGTTAGCCAAGTGCACCCGCCTGAGGCTTCATATCAGCGCGGTTAATACCTGCCACTGCTACCGGCTTTTTCATCGCATCGCGACGGAACGGCTCGCCAAGTTCCTGATTGAGAATCACTTCTATAAAGGTAGTGACACCATTCGACTGTTGCTTACATGACTCACGCAAAGCGTCTGTGAGCTCATCCATGGTATTAACTACCACACCTTTAAGCCCACAACCATCGGCAATCTTTGCATAGCTCAAATGTGGATCCAGCTCGGTGCCTACAAAGTTGTCTTCATACCAAAGCGTGGTGTTGCGCTTTTCCGCACCCCATTGGAAGTTACGGAAAATAACCATGGTAATGGCGGGCCACTCTTCACGGCCAATAGAAGACATCTCATTCATTGAAATACCGAATGCACCATCACCGGCAAAACCGATTACCGGCACATCAGGACAACCGATCTTGGCACCAATAATCGACGGGAAGCCGTAGCCACAAGGCCCAAACAGACCGGGTGCCAAATATTTACGACCTTTCTCAAAGGTCGGGTAGGCATTACCGATAGCGCAGTTGTTACCAATGTCGCTTGAGATAATGGCATCTTCAGGCATGCCCATCTGGATCGCACGCCAGGCCATGCGCGGAGACATACGGTCCGGGTCGCGCTTACGGCTCTGCTCGTTCCACTCTGTACCTGGATCATCATCTTCGTGATCCATACTGGATAGAGTTTGTAACCAACCGGACTTGGTGGTTCGAATCAGATTCTGTCTGTCTTCACGTCCTGCATCACCGGCTTTGGGTGAGAGCTTTTCAAGCAGTGCCTGAGCGACCATCTTGGCATCGCCACAAATCGGTACTGTGACTTTCTTGGTCAATCCAATTCTGTCTGAGTTGATATCAACCTGAATAATTTTTGCGTCTTTTGGCCAGTAATCAATACCGTAGCCAGGCAAAGTTGAGAATGGATTTAGTCGAGTACCCAGTGCCAACACAACATCTGCCTTGGAGATAAGTTCCATCGCAGCTTTAGAACCGTTGTAACCAAGTGGCCCCACTGCCATCGGGTGAGAGCCCGGGAATGCATCGTTGTGTTGATAACCACAACAAACCGGTGCAGACAATCGGTCGGCCAGTGCCGCTGTATCGTTGATGGCTCCACCAATCACCACTCCAGCGCCGGATAAGATAACCGGGAACTGCGCTTCAGACAGAAGCTCTGCGGCTTGTGCTATCGCATTTGCACCACCTCCGGGTGGCTCAAGATGCAGCACTTGAGGTAACTCGATATCGATCACCTGCGTCCAGTAATCTCTTGGAATATTTATCTGTGCCGGCGCACAACCACGCCATGCCTTGGTGATAACTCGGTTCAGTACTTCGGCCACTCGAGTCGGGTCACGAACCTCTTCCTGGTAGCACACCATCTCGCTGAACATTTGCATTTGCTCAACTTCCTGAAACCCGCCCTGTCCGATCGTTTTGTTGGCAGCCTGTGGCGTTACCAGCAACATTGGAGTGTGGTTCCAGTAGGCGGTTTTGATCGCGGTCACGAAGCCGGTAACACCAGGGCCGTTCTGTGCGATGGCCATACCCATTTTGCCGGTCGCCCGGGAGTAACCGTCACAAATCAATCCTCCGTTAGTCTCATGAGCCACATCCCAAAAAGTAATGCCAGCCTCTGGAAAAAGATCCGAGATAGGCATGAAAGCGGAGCCAATGATGCCGAAGGCATGCTCGATCCCGTGCATCTGGAGCACCTTTACGAAGGCCTCTTCAGTGGTCATTTTCATTGATTTGTTCCTTAAATGGTTGATGGACCGTATGGTCTAAGGTGGTCAGGCCACTTTCAAGTGCCAGATGCATCGCCTGATTGTACCAGCGACAGACTGGTTAACAGTTTTACAGTTAGCACGGTTGACGGCGTGAAAATCCGTCAGCCACCGAACATCCCGATCGCTGTATCCGCAAACGACAGTACACCTGCCAAAAGCGCCATTTGAAGGCAAGCCACATGCCTTAAAAACACCGATCGCCTGCGTCTAAATTGCGAGTCAAAAACACCCGCGCTGCGGGTGCTTACTGTGAATCAGGTAAGTATACCGGCGCACCTGCGATAAGAAACTGCAAAAACCAGTTCTGATCATCACTATTCAGCCTGTAAACTGCGGCTCAGACCAAGACTCTGGTGCAACCATAGACCACATGTGTGATTTGACCTCAAGCCCTGCCCTGCTGGAAACCAGGGGCATCAGTAAATCCTTCGGAAAGGTCGTGGCCAACGAGCAGATCGATTTCAGTGTAAAGGCCTCTGGCATTCACGCGCTACTCGGTGAAAACGGTGCCGGTAAATCGACATTGATGAAAATCATTTGTGGATTGCAGCAACCTGATAGTGGCCGCATTTTATGGAAAGGCGAGGCCTGCTCTATCAACAGCCCGAAAGCCGCCCGTGCCATGGGCATCGGCATGGTGCACCAACACTTTGCCCTGTTCGAAGGTTTGAGCGTCACCGAAAACATTGCTTTCAGTATTGATGGCGCCGTTCAGGGCAAAGCCCTGGAAAGACAGATTCTCGAACTGGCTGAATGCTATGGCTTATCCGTTGAGCCACGACGACCTGTGTTTGAATTGTCAGCCGGCGAGCGCCAGCGGATAGAAATTTTGCGCGCTCTGTTGCTAAACCCGGAGCTATTGATTCTTGATGAACCCACTTCGGTACTGACCCCGCAAGAGGCAGATCAGCTTTTTGATACCGTCAGACGCCTGGCCGCAAACGGTCACGGCATTGTGTTTATCAGCCACAAGCTCAAAGAAGTGAAAGCTCTTTGCGATGCCGCCACGGTATTGCGTGGCGGCAAAATGGTGGCTGTGCTGGACCCAACAGAGCACAGCACTGAATCTATTGCCGAGCTCATGCTGGGCAGTCGTGACATCAACACGACAAAAAAGCTCGGCGTCATCGGTAACACTCGCTTAAGCGTCAATCAACTCGTGGTCACAGATCAGGATCAGCATCTTCAGGTGAATCAACTGCAGGTGCGCGCCGGTGAAGTATTTGGAATCGCAGGCGTTGCAGGTAACGGACAAGAATTGCTGTACGAGTCACTCAGCGGTGAACTGACAACAACAGATAATGCATCTATCTCAATCAATGGTACAAACGCCGGGTCTCTCGGGCCAAATGCGCGCCGTGCGCTCGGCGCAATGTTTGTACCTGAAGAAAGGCTGGGTCATGCAGCAGTGCCCCAACTTGATCTGGATGACAATGTTCTGCTAACCAATATCGCCAACAAGGCAGCCAGCAATAGAGGCTTTGTCAAACGACAATATCTGACAAAAATTGTTGAGCAGGTTACCGAACAATTTCATGTAAGGCATGGGGGCAACAAAAAAGCTGCCCGCAATCTATCCGGTGGCAATCTGCAAAAGTTTGTTGTCGGTCGCGAGATAGTCAAACAACCTTCACTGCTAATCATTAATCAGCCAACCTGGGGTGTTGATGCAATATCGGCCATGCGCATACGCGAAGCCTTGTTAAAACTCGCAAGCAACGGCTCAACCATTGTTGTGATCAGTCAGGATCTTGATGAACTACTTGAAATTTCCGATCAGCTCGCCGTACTGCATCACGGCAAGTTAAGCCACGCAAAACCTGTCGAGGAATGGAATATAGAACAACTGGGCCTTGCAATGACAGGCAGTACGGAGGCTGCATGATTACCCTTGAACCCAGACAAAACACCGGCCTCGGGACCACACTCGGATCCATTGCACTGGCATTGTTTATCACCGCCGCATTTTCTATCGCCGTGCTGTACGTGATGAGTGACAAGCCAACTGAAGCCATCTGGCAAATGATGACCTTCCCCTGGCAAGGCAGACGAATGGAAGTGCAATGGGGTCTGGTGTTACAACAGGCCGCCTACCTTGCCTGCATTGCTATCGGTTTATCAGTCGGCTACCGAGCCAACATCTGGAACATAGGAGCAGAAGGTCAGTTTGCATTCGGCTCTATTGGTGCTTACACGGCCTACCTGTTACTCGGCAGTCCTGACTCGGCCTTAGCTTTCCCAGTCCTGTTGCTTGCAGGAGTCATAGCCGGATGTTTGTGGGCAATGATTCCGGCGTTTTTAAAAGTCACTTGCAACACCAATGAGCTATTGACGTCTTTAATGCTGGTTTATGTTGCCTCTCACTTTCTCACCTACCTCTGCATCGGCCCGTTAAAAGGTGACCCTAAGGCCGGTCAGGCAGAAACTTTTCCCATAGCCGATAGCGTGCAGGCTTCATCACTGATTGCAGGCACTGAGCTGCACGCAGGGTTAATCGTGTTGTTTGTGGCTTTTCTGGTTCTCGCATCAGTATTACTTTTCACACTGTTGGGTTACCGCTTAAAGGTAGCGCAACACACACCAAGGGCAGAACGCTTTGCGGGATTCTCCCCGAAGACCACTGTGTGGTTATCTTTTGGACTGTCTGGCGCCATGGCAGGACTTGCCGGTGCAGTCTACCTAACCGCTGAAACCGGTAAACTTATTCAGGCAGAAAACTATCTGGAAAACTACGGTTTTGCCGCCATTGTGATTGCATTTCTCGGCAGGTTACATCCGGTGGGTATTTTATTGGCGGCATTGTTGATTTCATACGTCAATGTAGGCGCCTCATACATTCAGGCAGCACTACGCGTTGATGACTCTGTTGCAGATCTCATTGAAGTCGCCGCCCTGTTTGCTTTCTTAGGCTGCGCTGTTCTCGATAACTATCGCATTAAATTTAAGCGCAACCGCAACACTGTTGCGAACCCGATCTGAGTGTTGACACTATGAACCCGGAAACCTTGTTGTTTCTTTCAAACCTGTTGGTGGCAGCCGTGCTTCTGGCGACGCCGCTACTACTGGCCGCACTGGGTGAACTGGTGGTTGAGAAGTCTGGAGTTTTAAACTTAGGCGTTGAAGGCATGATGCTGATTGGCGCGTTGTTCGGTTATATTGCAGCGTATAACCTCCAGTCAATAACCTGCCTTGAAGAACTAATCCCCGGCTTTTGTACAAAGGAAGAGCGCGTCTTTACTTTTTCCGATTATTTATTGGCTCTCACCATGGCAGCATTGGCAGGTGCAATGCTTGCAGCACTGTTCGGCTTTCTTACGCAAACCCTGCGTGCCAACCATGTAGCAGTCGGGCTCGGACTGACCATACTGGGCGCAGGCTTAAGCAACTCCCTCGGCAGCAATTTTTTTGGAGTTAACTACACCTCGGTGCAGGTGGCTGATCACCCGCAATTATTTGGGCAAGACATCCTGGTCTGGTTTTCACTGATAGCGGTCCCCCTGATCTGGTATGTGCTACAACGAACCAGGGCCGGTCTGATCATTCGCGCCGTTGGGGAAAACCATGACAGTGCTTATGCACTAGGCTATCGCGTTGCACGCATACGCTTTTTCTGCATACTATTTGGTGGTGCAATGGCAGGGCTTGCCGGTGCTTTTATTGTATTGGTCCATGTGGACTGGAAAGAAGGTGTCACGGTTGGCAAAGGCTGGCTAGCACTAGCCCTGATTTTATTCGGAACCTGGCGCCCGCTGCGTGTGTTATGCGGCGCTTACATATTCGGTTTGTTGTGGGCTTCTGAATTAAGACTGGATAACCTCTTTCCAGAATACCAACTCGAGTGGAAGACGCTACTCACCATCGCGCCTTATGTTTTTACTATTCTGGTTTTAGTCATCATCTCACGTAACCCGAGAATGATAAGACAAAACGCACCAGCCTCGCTCGGTAAACCGTTTAATCCACCTTCATAGTAATAGGCTTGCAGGTAAGCCTCGGGTATAGGTACAAAAACTTATGGCCAGCACGATAAAACTGACTGTCAAAGAAGTGCATGCACTGGCACTGGATGCATTAAAAACCAATGGCTGCGATGATGCTAATGCCAACGCCATTGCCAGCACCGTGAGCACTGCTGAACGAGATGGGTCAGAATCTCATGGCCTGTTTCGGATTCCTGGTTATATCGGCTCAATGCGCAGCGGCAAAGTAAATGGTGCTGCCAACCCGACACCTGAAAACGTAACCCCCGCTGTGATCAGAATGAACGGGGATAACGGCTATACACCTCTGGCGATCGAACGTGGGGTGCCGCTGTTAGCAGAGGCTGCAAAAACATTCGGTATTGCTGCCATGTCTATCACCAACACTTATCATTTCGCCGCACTGTGGCCGGAAACAGAAAGCCTTGCCAGCCACAATCTGGTTGGCATGGCGTTCACAGCTTACAAACCCAAGGTAGCGCCAGCCGGTGCCACACAGGCGCTGTTCGGCACTAACCCGATTTCTGTTGCCTGGCCACGACCCAATCAATCACCCTGGGTATTCGATATGGCCACCTCATCGCGAGCACTCGGTGATATTCAAATCGCCGCCCGCGATGGTCATGATGTACCGCTCGGTACCGGTCTGGATAGCGACGGCAACCCGACAACAGATCCTGCAAAAATTGCTAACGGCGGAGTGATATTGCCGTTCGGTGGACACAAGGGCTCTGCCATCGCCACCATGGTTGAGCTTTTTGCAGCAGGTTTAACCGGCGAGCAATTTAGTTTTGAGGCCGGTATGACTGATGTGGAAGACGGCGGTCCTGCCCGCGGCGGGGAGTTGCTGATTGCCATGTCACCGGAAATCATTGCAGGCCCGGGCTGGGAGGAGCATTGCGAATCATTTTTCCAGAAAATGGAAACGCTTGACGGAGTGCGTCTTCCGGGGCAACGCCGCCACCAGAACCGGGGCGACACCGGCACCCGGGAGATCAACGCAGGCTTGGTCGAACAGATCCGCGAGCTGACCCGAAAATAACCGCCCTGCCGCGCTGGATGATCGGGCATTGAACGAGTGAGCGCCGGGAAACCATCGCTGTGAACCGTGTTGCGAAAGCTGACAAGCGCTGTTGTTGCAGCGCTGAAACAGGTGCTTCATCGACGGTTTTATTGCATAATTGCCATGTTGGTAGACGATACGTTTTAACCTTCTGTACAGATCCTGGCCCGGAAACAGACCCGGAAACAGGCCCGGAAATAGGCCCTTAGTTTGAGCGCATCACTACATCCATTGCATCTATCACGCACAAGACTCTAACCGAGACTATCCAGAGAACTATCGATGAAAAGAATGTTAACCGCAGCAACGGCAGCACTGCTTGCCGCCTCACTCACGACCGGTGTCGCACAGGCCGCGGATCCAATTAAAGTTGGCTTTGTCTACGTGGGCCCGATTGGCGATCTTGGCTGGACCTATCGCCATGATATCGGTCGTCTTGCGATAGAAGAAGAGTTTGGAGACAAGATAGAAACCACTTACCTTGAAAACGTACCTGAAGGTGCTGAAGCGGTTAAATCAATCACTCAGCTTGCAGAAACCGGGCACGACATTATCTTCACAACCTCATTCGGGTTTATGGACCCCACCAATGAAGTCGCTGCTCAATACCCTGATGTTAAGTTTGAACATGCAACAGGCTTTAAACGCGAGACAGACAATGTTGCGACTTTCTCTGCAAGATTTTATGAAGGCCGTGTTGTACAAGGTTTGCTCGCTGCAAAGATGACCAAGACCAACAAGATTGGTTACATTGCTTCATTCCCTATTCCTGAAGTGGTTCGCGGTATCAACGCGTTTCAAATGGAACTTGCAAAACACAACCCTGATGCCAAAGTCGATGTTAAGTGGATATTTACCTGGTTTGATCCTGCAAAAGAAGCAGAAGCTGCACAGGCATTTATCGATGCAGGTGCCGATATCATTGTGCAACATACCGACAGCCCTGCACCAATGGGAATCGCTGAAAAAACCGAAGGCGTTTATGCATTCGGACAAGCCTCCAACATGTCACGCTTTGGAGAAACAAGTCATTTGGTATCGATTGTCGATAACTGGGACAGCTACTATGTAGATCGAGTTGCCGCAGTGCTGGATGGCAGCTGGGGCCAACAGGATACCTGGTGGGGTCTTTCCAAAGATGGCCAGGGCAATGGCGTTGGCATGGTAGAGATGGCTGACTATGGCAACATACCCGATGAGCTTAAAGAAGAAGCAATGGCACTGGAAGCAAGCCTGCGTTCCGGCGAGCGGCACTCATTCCCATGCCCGATTATGCAACAAGACGGTAAGCTTGCCGAAGACTGCGCCGCAGGTGAAAAGCACCTGAAAGACGTCCCGACGCTGGTTTCTATGGACTGGTACGTTGAGGGCATTGAAGGCTCACTGCCCAAATAGCTTGCTACATTTGCTGACACAGTAAAACAGCAAAAGACGCACCCGCAGTCAATGCAGGTGCACCACACGGCGGCACCGGTTTGCACATCGAGCAGATCAGTGTCGCCGTTGTTGTTTAACGGTTTTGTAACGTCTCACCGGAATCACATTCCTGTGTTCGGCTACATTCTCTCACAAGAGCGAGCGACGGTTGCAGGTATAGTGGCCCGAGCGCACCAGATGCATTAAATTAATGCTCGGGCCAGCATCATGACCCAGCTTACCCTCCCGAGCCACAATCAAGTAGATAGAGCGTGTATATGACTACTAAAACATTAGCCACAACCCTGATGGTCGGCAGTTGCCTTCTCTATAGCCTGACAGCTCAATCTCAGATCACAGGTGCCCCAACCTGTAGCTCCCCGGCTTCAGATTTTGATGGCGACGGATGGGGCTGGGAAAACAATGCTTCGTGTCTTGTCGATACGGCAGACACTCCCACCGTCACCACGCCTCCGGGCATCAGGCGATGCACCAGCAGTAATTCCGATCCCGATGGCGACGGATGGGGCTGGGAAAATAATGCATCTTGTATTGTCTCATCCACGCCGGCATCTAACCCGGGCACAACAGCACCAATTAACCCACCAACGCAGAATCAAAGACCACTCTGCCTCTCATCTGCCTCAGATCCTGATGGCGATGGCTATGGTTGGGAAAACAATCAAACCTGCCTGGTCGTTCTGGTTCAAACGACCAGCGACACATCGCCTCCGGCGGCGCCGGAAGCACCAGCAGACCCATCGCCTGCTGTGACTCAACCCGGCACGCTTAAAATTATGGCGCTCGGCGATTCAATCACACATGGCGTATTGCTGGATAACGCAACGTCATACCGCGAGACGTTTATCAATTTACTCGACGCCAATACCTGCGACTATGAAATGGTGGGTTCGCAAACAGGCAACTTTGGTCACAACACATTTCAGTCTCCTCACGAAGGTTACAACGGACATACAGCTGACCAAATTTTGAATGGCTTTTCCGACATTGCTGGCAACAATGAAGGCATTAGTGTCACGATGAATCGCTATCAACCTGAGGCAGTATTGCTGCATGTTGGCACCAACGATATACGTTTAAACCAAAACATAGCAGAAACCATTGGTGAGATTGATCAGATCATCTCAGTGATTCTCTCTTCACCATCGGAACCTCAGATATTGATCGCTAATCTTGTGCCCTGGTATTCAGTTGAAAGGATCGAACAAGGTGTGCAGGAACTGGGTACTCAGATAGAACAGTATGTCTCACAGCTTTCAAACCCTGATGTTACATTGGTAGATGTTCGCACGGGTTATAGACCCGATATGATGTTATCCGATCGGGCGCACCCGAACGATACTGGCGAAGACCATATAGCTCGTGCTTTCTATCAAGTATTTGAGCAGAGAAATCTCTGTCGTTAAATCAACATTATCGGCAGCGTGATTTATGCTGCCGATTAATTCAGATCAGTGTTTCTACAATACACATCTCTATCCAGACAATAGTCACGAAATATCCTGTCGATATTGCGCCAGACCCGGAATCAACGCAACTCGCTGACCCACACTGCATGTAGCCGACTCAGCAAGAAAAAAGCCGCGGTAGAATCTCACCGGCCTTGCCAATTAACTCGATATCCCGTGATGCTAATTCAGACGGCTCTGTATTCACGACAATGATGTCAGCATGGTTATCTCTGGCAATATCAATCAAACCACTGGCAGGGTAAACCTGAGCGCTGGTACCCACTACCAGCAACAGATCAGCTCGTGCTGCACTGTCAGCAGCATGGGTCAGCACCTCATGCGAGAGTGACTCACCGAACCAAACCACAGACGGTCGCAGATAGCTATCGCAGTCCGGACAGTTGCGCAGTGACGGAGGATTATCGAGGTTTACCTCTTCCCGGTATCCACAGCCCGCGTTGCAATGATCCTGTAAAAGGCTGCCGTGTAAATGCAAAACCTCTTTGTCATTTGCACCACTCGCTTCGAGAAGATTATCTACATTTTGAGTGATATGTACCCAGCCTTGCTGGCTCGCAAGGGCCTTGTGCGCAGCATTGGGCATTGATTGCGACAGCGTTTTTCGACGTGCACCATACCAATCAATCACAGTGACCGGATCCGCTGCAAATCCCTGCTGCGACGCAAGCGCGGCAGGATCAAATTTTGACCATAGAGCATCGGGATCTTTATCTCTGAAGGTGGCAATTCCAGACTCGGCACTCAGGCCTGCTCCTGAAAAACTGACCGGATACCTCGCCTCGGCAATCTTTACCATCGCTTGCTCTATTTGATCATCGGACATTGACATAAGTTTGTCTTGCTACCTTCCTATGTTATGCAGAACAACTCGCAGACAGCTAGTCAACCCAGGAAACCCGATCGCTTTTGAGTATTTCATCAGCAAACCCTGCCATCTTCAACCCATTGGCAACCTCTGAATCAAGCTCTGCCTCTGCAGCCAGAACGGCATCGAGTTTGGCAATCACCTCATCGATCCTTTTGCGCGGCACAACCACTACTCCGTCTCTATCACCAACGATGATGTCACCACTTTGCACCCGCACGCCTGCCACTGTAATTGGCAAGCCTGCACTCCCCGGTCCATTACGCGCTGGTGAATCCGGAGACACACCAGCGGCAAAACAGGGCAGACCGGTTTTATCAATTCCTTCAATATCTCGCACACAGCCATCGGTCACTACCGCATTAACACTGTTGTTCCGGGCCATACCGACAACCAGATCACCGACTACAGCTGTACCCATAAAGGCGTCGGTCGCAATGATAATGACGTCACCGGGTTCTGCCAGATGTATCGCACCAAAAACCGCGAGATTATCAGCAGGACCTGCATCACATGTCAGTGCTACTCCGGCAAAGCTTGTAGCATGCGGGCTCATTGGTTTTATTGATTGATCGAGTGCAGCACGACCACCGAGGCAATCAACCAACACACCGGTTGAAGCACGAGACAAAGCAGAGACTTTATCTTTTGACGGTCTATTGATATTTCTTTTTAGCGTTAATAGTGGCGGATCTTCAATCATCAGCTCTACCGGTTGTAAGGTCAGTTGAATTCAGACTTTTAAGCCTACTGCTTTGCAGGTCACTTTATCAACAGGCAAAAAAAACGGCGGGATATACCCGCCGTTATACCAGAACAACTTATAGGTCTAGTTGCTGCGTCGCATGATCAACTCAATACGACGATTCTCTTCACGACCCTCGGCAGTATCGTTAGTGGCCAGTGGCTTGTGCTCACCAAAACCACGAACTGACAGCAGGTCTGAAGGAATGCCTACATTAGACTCAAGGTAGCGAACCGCTGCAGAAGCACGCGCAACAGACAGCTCCCAGTTACTTGGGTAAGTCTGCCTCAACACTGATCCAATCGGCTGGCCATCCGTGTGGCCTTCGACATCGATGCGCCAGTCAGGATAACCGCTCACTATGGAGCCAACAGCATCAAGCATGTCGATACCCTGGCCACTCAGTGTTGCGCTACCTACACTGTAAAGATCAGACGATCCCATGGTGATTCCAACTGCCTGGCTATCTTCTACCGGGCTAACAGTGACATTGCCAAGACCGGCAGCACTGAGCTGATCCGCAAGGGTTGAACTAACATTTGCCACCTGTTCTCTCTGAGCCTGCATGGCAGAGTCTGCATCGGCTATCTTCTGTTCAAGATCAGAATTCGCGGCCGCCAGTGAGTCAAGCTCACCTTCAGCAGTTTCAAGTTTACCGGTAAGTTCTTCTACCTCAGCGGTCACTTCGTCAGTTGCAGATTCCGCGTTTCTCAATTTGCCTGCCAGATCGGTCACTGTCTTGATCGCAGCACTGCGGCCTTTAGTGACTTTTTCCAGATCAGCGCTTTGAGTATCAAGCATAGCCTGGAGTTCGTCGCGCTCTGACTCGGCACTTCTTAACTTGCCCGCCAGATCGGTGACCGTCCTGATCGCAGCAGATCGCCCTTTGGTGACTTTCGCAAGTGATGCATCTTGTGACTCAAGCGTTGCGTTCAGACCCAATAAGTCTTTGCGCGCCTGTTGCGCCTTACCTGACAGACTTAAGACCTTATCGGTTGCAGCCTGTCTTGCAGCCAGAGCTGCATCAAGTTCTTCCTGCTTCGCTTCAAGATCGGCAACGCTGCTTGCTTTCAACGCTTCAATTTCACGCTGAGCCGCAGTGAGCTTAGCTGTCTCATCAGCAGTCGCCTTCTGTGCTTTGGCAAGCTCGCTGTCAGCCTCTTCACTGGCTGCAGCAGAAGCTTTTTGCAATGCGAGGATTTCATCCTGTGCAGCAACCAGTGCTTTGCGGTTGGCAGAGGCATCATCTACAGCTCGACCCAGATTCGCCTGTTGCACATCCAGCTTGCCCAGAGCATCGTCGCGCTCTGCCGTCAGCATGCCAACGGTTTCAGACATTTTGTCGCGTTCACCAGTCAGACCGACAATGTCAGCTTTAAGCGCTTCACCTTCGAGCTTTACTGCTTCAAGCTCACCCTGCAAGCTTTCGATCTCACCGTCTTTCTCACCAACCGATGCTTCAGCATCGGCCAGAGCGGTTTTCAGACCCTGCGATTCTGCATCCAGCCTGTTCTTGGCACCCGCCGCTGCAAGCAGCTTTTCCTTGAGTTCATCATTTCTGCTCATCACAGACATGCTTTCAGACTCAACTCTGTTTTTTGCACCAGCAACATTCAAGAGTCTTTCTTTCAGCTCTTCAGTACGAGTTTCAGCGGTGGTCTTTTCCGCACGAAACTGCGCAATTGACTCTTCCAGTTCGTCACGCTTGGTTCTGACAACATCGAGCTCTGATTCAAGCTGTGCAACTTTCAAAGTGCCATCATCGACCTGCTGCTGCAGGCCCGCTATCTCCTCCGTGTTGTCCACCGGCGGTGGCACATTGGCCAGTAAGCCCTGCAAGCGGGTTACCTCGGCATTGGCAGATGTTAGCGCGCTGGTATCAGCGGGCTTGGCCAACTCTTCTTTGAGCATGGCTATCTCTGCATTCGCAGCATCCA
>CAZQKJ010000014.1:7142-7377 GCA_964593315.1 uncultured Granulosicoccaceae bacterium | reverse complement strand
GCGGGCTTGGCCAACTCTTCTTTGAGCATGGCTATCTCTGCATTCGCAGCATCCAACTCTGAAGTATCTGCAGGCTTAGCCATCTCTTCTTTCAGCATGGCTATCTCTGCATTCGCAGCATCCAGCTCTGAAGTATCTGCAGGCTTGGCCATCTCTTCTTTCAGCATCGCGATTTCCGCGTTCGCAGCATCCAGCTCTGAAGTATCTGCAGGCTTGGCCATCTCTTCTTTCAGCA
>CAZQKJ010000014.1:0-7042 GCA_964593315.1 uncultured Granulosicoccaceae bacterium | reverse complement strand
TCGCGATTTCCGCGTTCGCAGCATCCAGCTCACTGGTGTCTGCCATTGCGGTCTTTGATGACTCAAGCTCCCCGTTCAGTCGGTCTATTTCACCGACTGCGGTCTCGCGATCACTGAGTGCCTCATCGCGTTGTGCGGTTAGATCGGTGACTTGCGCTTTCAGGCCATCAACCTCACCACGTGCGGTATCCAGCTCAGTTTGCGCCGCCATCAATTTTGACGCTTCGCCATCGACGGCTGCGACCTGGGTGTTGGTACCACAGCCACGCAGGCCTGCGAACATCAGACCACCCAGCAATAAGATTGGCAGCATCCAGCGGAACAACCATGACATATCGCCACTGTCGTCGGCAGCCATTGCTGCCGCTGCGGAGCTTTGCGGCGCACTACCCTGGTGGGTTCGAGTGGTTGTAGCGCCGGCAGATGCGCCGGTAGTCACCTTGGTATTGGTTTGACGCGGCGCAGTCTTGGGCACCGTGTGATCAACTGATGAGCGGGCACCGCCTGCAGTCGCGGTAGTGACTTCTCCAAGTAACATCTGACCAATGCCATCTGAGTTGTCCAGTACAGCACCATTCAACATCTGGCGCTTCATAACACCCAGCACACCCGGTGCTACGTAACCTGTGATCGTGTCTACTTCCGAGGCACTGAAGCCTGTGCCAGTGCGTACAGTCTCGGCAATGCTGTCACGACGTCCGCTTCCAAGGAGAGAGCCGAGAGCACTGTTGCTATCATGCAGGACCGACTGCTGATCTTTGCCACTGAAGAAAACGGCGGGGTCATCAATCAAAGCATCATCGCTGTAGCGTGCGGCATCGTAGATGGATTGTCTGCCGGCTTCTGACCGAGCCATCAATGAAAATCCATCCAGTATCTCGGTGACCGCGGTGTCGACACCTGAGCGCACCTGCGATGCCGGTTTACCTATGATTTTGGTCAGCTGGTCAGCCGCTGACCGACTGAACTCGTTACTTACAAGAGTATCTATATTAATAGCCATAACTTACGCGCAGTCTACGCTTCTCCGTGAACCTTGATATGTATGCTGATTCTATGGGTTTGCCAACACTGAAGCTGAGCCCCCAAGTGAATCGATGTTAAATCACTGCCAAATTGTAACTGGTAACTCGATCAATAAGTAAAATCTTCGACGACGCTACCGTGATTACACGGTGATTTTGTCAATGTGAAACTGACTTGTAGTAAGCCTGCAACTCAGATTGAGCAGAAAAGATCTCTTCTCCGACCGCAGGCTTCACTCTTTGATAACTGCCATCAGATCGCAGCTGCCAGGCGAATCCTGTGTCACGGAAATAGTTGTCGATCGACTCACTCAACGCCCGGGCACGCAGCTCATCATCAAGCACCGGCACCGCCACTTCCACTCGATGAAACATATTGCGTGGCATCCAGTCAGCGCTGGAGAGGTAAAGTTCCACATCCCCTTCCGCACCGAAAGCATACACTCGTGAGTGCTCTAAAAACCTTCCGATAACCGACACCACACGTATATTTTCGGAGACATTCGGCACCCCTGGTCTCAGGGAGCAAATACCGCGAATTAAAAGATCTACCTTCACACCGGCATTGGATGCCTCATAAAGGGCCTCGATTATCTGCGGTTCGTTAAGCGAATTCATCCGCGCTCTGATCAGGGCCGGCTTGCCATTGCGTGCGAGTTCTGTCTGTTTTTGAATCAACTTGACTATTTTACGGTGCATGTTGAAAGGCGAGTGGAGTATTTTCTTTACTCTGGCAACCTTGCCGAGCCCGGACAACTGATTAAATATTTTTTGCACATCACCGGTAATGGCTTTGTTGTGAGTGAGCAGGTTCAGGTCTGTATACAGGCTGGTATTGCCCTCGTGGTAGTTACCTGTGCCAACGTGTGCATAGCGCACCATTTTGTTTTTCTCGCGGCGCACCACCAGAATCATTTTGGAGTGCGATTTAAAACCCACAACACCAAAGACCACCTGCACTCCAGCCCTTTGTAACCTCGACGCCAGCGCTAAGTTGGCCTCTTCATCAAAGCGTGCTCGCAACTCAATAATGACAGTCACATCTTTGCCGTTGTGCGCAGCCTCGATAAGGGCATCAACATATGACGAGTTCTCTCCGGTTCGATAAAGTGTTTGCTTGATCGCCAGCACCTTGGGGTCACGTGCTGCGGCTTTTAGAAACGAGATTATCGTATGCCCTGATTCATACGGGTAGTGAAGTAACAGATCCCGTTTTTTAAGCGCAGAGAACAGTTTCTTGCCGACAGGAGTCGTCTTTTTTATCCACGGTGTAAAGTTCTCAAAGACGAGTTCAGGCCGATCAAGCATACCTGGCAGACTTTGCAATCGATTGAGATTGACCGGCCCGTTACACACGTAGAGATCCTGCTCTTCGAGCTCGAATTCATCTAACAAAAACTGAATCATCGCAGGCGGACAATCATCAGCCACTTCCAATCGCACCGCTTTGCCGTAATCGCGTGAGTTCAATTCATCGCGTAACGCCAGCGCTAAATCTGCGACATCATCATCGGCAAAATATAAATCACTATTGCGAGTGACTCGAAACTGGAAGACCCCTCTGGTTTCAAGGCCCGGGAACAACCGCCCCATATTGCGCTGGATCATGGTTGATAGCAGTACGAACTGCGATTTTCCATCACTGATTTCCATTGGCACCGGTATTAGCCTCGGCAGAGAGCGTGGTGCTCTTACCACGGCCTTTGTCGCTTGTCGCCCAAACGCATCGGTGCCGCGCAAACTGACCATAAAGTTGAGGCTTTTATTGGTGAGTACCGGGAACGGATGTGAAGGATCCAGACCCATTGGGCTTAACACCGGAAATAACTCGGTATCGAAGTAGTGACTGGCCCAGGTGCGGATTTTTTTTGACCAGTCTTCCACGGCTGGAAAAACAATTTGTTGATCAGCTAGTGCCGGCAACAATTCCTGATTGAGGATCTTGTATTGCCGTTTGACCAGCTGATGCGCCACAGCGCTAATCTGTTGCAGCTGTTCCGATGGCCCCAGTTGATCGCAACCCGTACCACTGCCATCGCTGGCACGCTGTTTTTTAAGACCGGCTACGCGAATTTCAAAAAACTCATCCAGGTTGTTACTGCAAATACACAGGTAGCGTAATCGCTCCAGCAACGGCACATGGGCATCGCGCGCCATACAAAGCACACGCCGGTTGAATTCGAGCAAACTGAGCTCGCGGTTGATATACAACGACGGGTGGCGCAATGATGCAGATGCAGGCTCCTGAATACCACTGTCAGCACCTTCACGGTCGCCATCTTTTCTCATCGATGCATTTGCAGGGTTATCCGCCATCATTAACCTCTGATGCCATCTTCTTTTGATACTCCAGAGTGTAGCTCACAAGCTCGGGAAAAAAACGGTCAAATGCATCCCTCAAGGCGGCTTCCTGCTGCCACATCAGGGGTGCTATGCTCGCCAGCGGAGTAAAGCTTTTGTGTCGTTTTGAAATTCTATACAGCGTAAGGTCAATATGATCACGATCAAGATTTCGATACAACGTGCCCTCAGACGCAAGCAATCCGGCAAATCGCTGCAAACCGGCGGGCAACTTCTGATGATGTTTTTGCAAAGCGCGGTCTACCAGTTCGGTGTACTCTCGCAAAGATACAGTACTGTAGCGCGCCCAGCTGTTGGCCAGAAAGTAGTCATAGATGACATCGACCGCTATGCCTGCAAAACGCCGGTGCGGTGACTCAAAAAGATTACGCGCTGTCAGATTCACCAGATGCTGATCGGTGTAGCTATCCACTGCACGATGGCAACGAATACCCGCCTGTATGGGACCCGGGTAGGCATCCAGATTCGAGCCGCGAACGAAATCACCGCACAGCTGACCGACAATTCGTTCCGGGTCAGCATTGGCAAGAAAGGCATGCGCAAGTAGATTCACAACAGTATTATATAGTAACGACCATCCAGGGATTGAACCTCGAATGCTAGACACACAAAAAGAACGCTACAGCCGGCATATCAATCTGGCTGATATCGGCTCAGACGGGCAACAAAAACTCCTCGACAGCACCGCACTTATTGTAGGTCTTGGCGGTCTGGGGAGCCCGGTGGCTATGTACCTTGCGGCGGCAGGCATCGGACGATTAATACTCGCAGATTTTGATGTCGTAGAACTATCCAACCTGCAGCGCCAGATCGCACATAACACCCATGACATTGGTGAACTCAAATCGCACTCAGCCAAAGCGACCTGTCTGGCACTCAATCCTGAACTTGTCATCGACACTGTTGATGAAGTTCTGGATGCAGAATCGCTAGAGGCATTACTACCTCAGTGCGACGTCGTGATCGAAGGCAGTGATAATTTCCCCACTCGCTTTGCGGTTAACGAGGCTTGCGTAAAACATGCCGTGCCATTGGTGTCGGGTGCGGCTATCAGATTTGATGGCCAGGTATCGGTATTCGCAGGCCACAACAAAGACCTGCCTTGCTATCGTTGTTTATACGCCAGTGATTCCGAAAACGCAGAGACCTGCGCACAAACCGGTGTACTCTCCCCGGTGGTTGGCATTATCGGCACCATACAAGCTGCAGAAGCGATAAAAGTACTGGCGGGTTTTGGTCGCACTCTCAGCGGCAGACTGTTACTTCTCGACGGGCTTTCCATGGAATGGAATGAGATCGCGCTGCGCAAAAACCCGAAGTGCCCGGTTTGTTCGAAAGCTGTGAACATCGAAGAGTAAGCAACCCATGCCTATAACCGAGTATAAAGCCCTTACATTCGACTGCTACGGCACTCTAATAGACTGGGAAAGCGGCATCTGGGACGCACTGCAACCAGTACTGGCACACAGTAGATGCAACAGCGTAAATCGCACACAAGGTCTGGAGGCATTCGCAAGATTCGAGACAGAACAGGAACTTGCTACACCCGGCATGCTGTATCCGGAACTGTTAAGTCAGGTTCATAAAAAAATGGCAGCGCATTTTGCGCTTGCAACCACGAAAGAGTTGGATACCCAGTTTGGCAATTCGGTACCTCACTGGCCAGCTTTTCCAGACTCAGCAGATGCATTACGATTACTCAAACAGCACTATAAACTGGTCATTCTTTCCAATGTCAATCGCGCAGGGTTTGCCGCATCAAACAAAAAGCTCGGGGTAGATTTTGACGCGGTATACACGGCAGAAGATGTCGGCAGCTACAAACCGGATCCTGCTAACTTTACGTTTATGCTTGAGCACCTTAAAAAAGACTTGAGCATCAACTCAAATGAGATACTGCATACCGCCCAAAGCCTGCATCACGATCACGTACCCGCACACAACGCAGGCCTGACAAAAGTCTGGATCGACAGGCAAGATCTCAAGAACAGCAATCACTGGGGTGCTACCGCAGTAGTGAAAGACAGACCACAGGTGGAATTTCGATTCACCAGTCTGATGGCAATGACAGAGCGGATGACTCAGGAACTGTCTAGTTAACGCAAAAAAGGGCACAAGTTAGTTGTGCCCTTAATAACGTTTAACACTAGCAGAAAAGAGCTAAGGTTCCAGCTCGCGCCAGGTCAGGCGACCATCAACGAAACTGCTTTCAAGAGATCGTGATGATGGCTCCGGATTGGTCTCGGTCTGTGAAATAATGACATCAGAATCCCGCCCCGCAACAATGGTAGGTGAAGAAAACGGATTAACCTTGTTTCGTATACCGGATATGGCGGGTTCGTTGAATCGATTGTCACCATTCAAATCAAGTAAACCCGGGTCAACCAGTCCACCGTTCACAGCACTTAGAACCATTAACCAGCCATCTTGCCCAGGCAGACACTCATCACCAGAAGGTATGTGGGTACTAAAAATAACGTTACCGTCTCTCAAAACCGGTGCTGAAATTACCTGCTCTCCCAGAGGTTCCAGGTATTCAAGATTCATATACCAGCCTTCGTGCACACTCCAATCGATGGGTTCGTTGGATGACACCCGTGTTTCGATAACATCATCATCGATGCCATCGTTGTCAGTATCAAATTCAAAGATCTCTTCACTGAGAATAGTCTGTTGCAACATATTACCGGCCGAGATCTTGGTCAGATTGTGGGTATCAGTGTCCGGTCCTTTATCCCAAATGGCATAGATACGACTCGATTTAAGCGATCGTTGATCCCCGGGTTCCAGATATTTTCCAGTACCAAAATAAACCAACACGCCCTCACCAGTCGGGTGAGAACCAACACTCACAGCAGAAGTAATCGCGCTACGATTGCCGTTATCATCGACCGCCCGATGTTTCACTTCACCATCCTGCCACACTTCGGGATTAGTATCGGAAACATCAAATTGATAAACACAACCAAACAGGTCACCTGCGTATATCGAATCGATGATATCGTCACCGTCATAATCGATGGCTGTCGGTTCGGCCATCGCATTGGGATCACGTCTGTTGCCTACACAATCATCTTCTGCTGATCTGAGTGTACGAATACGAGTCCCGGTTTCTATATCGATAATTACAATTGCCGATGCACCACTTCCACGCTGAAAACCTTCTCCGCGTCTACTGTTGTTATAGCCATTCGAAACTATAGCGGCCCATTTTCCATTTTGCATGCGGGCTATCACAGGGGTCGAATGCATAAAGCCAAGATCTCTGACTGTGTTATCGTTGATCTCCCAGAGCACAATATCTTCTGCGTTGTCTTCAGTAATCGCTGTTGGATCGGTTATATCAAGTGCGTAGACTCCCTGCCCACCCTGGCCCAAGGTACCAATTAAAACGGTTCTCCATTCGTTGTTGATGAATACATCCGCTGCACGCGGTGTGGCATCTACAAAATATTTGTGTCCGTAGTCTGCATTGGTCAGGTCCGGCAATCGCGGATATACCGCCGAGGGTATATAGGCAAACGTCTCGCTGCCATCACCGTTACTCCATTCATTGCCATCCCAAATGCCTGCGTTAAAGCCATGCAACATGCCATCATTAGCGCCGGCGTATACCATTCTGGGGCGGGTGCTGTGATCAGTACGGAACTGTGAGT
>CAZQKJ010000013.1:0-23945 GCA_964593315.1 uncultured Granulosicoccaceae bacterium | reverse complement strand
CCGGCATTTCAAAATACAAAGAGCGTCGTCGCGAAACTGAAAACCGGATTCGTCACACCCGCGATAACCTTGACCGTCTAAACGATCTGCGTGAAGAAGTAGAAAAGCAACTTGCGCACCTGCAGCGTCAGTCACGCACCGCAGAAAAATACAAAACTCTAAAAGTAGAAGAAAAACAATTCAGAGCCGAACTACTCGGTTTGCGCTGGCGCGAGTTCAGTGATGCCCTTAATTCATTTGATGAACGTGTACAGGAGCGGGAAGGCAATGTCGCGCTGGCAGATGAAAAGCGCGCCGAAGCAGAAGAAAGCATTGCAGAGATGCGTGAGAAACGCGCCGAAGCAGAAGCTGAACTCAACGAAGTGCAGGGAAAATTCTACGCCGTCGGTGCAGATATAACCCGTGCGGAACAGTCTATTCAACACGCTCGTGCTGAACGTGAAAAGCGCACTAGCGAACTCGCACGCATTGATGAAGAAACCGCTGAAATAAAAACCAACATTGAAAACGATGCTGAAAAAATTCAGCAGATAGAAGCAGCGCTGGCAGAAGCCGGTCCCACACGTGAAAAGATTGAACGCGAACAAGAGCAGGCGTCCAGCCGCTATGAGCAAGCAGAAAGTGATTTTCAGGACGCACTGGCTGGTTGGGAAGAGCTGAATGCCGAACACTCAGAGCACGGTATGGTCTCGCAGGTTGAGACCGCGCGGCTTGATGAACTCCAAAAGAATGTTGCCGATCTCAAGATCAGACAAGAACGCTTACAGCGAGAACGTGCTGAGCTATCAGAGCATGGTGAGGCCACGGCACTCACGGCACTGACTACGGAACAGCAAACCAAAAGTGCTGAAGAAATCGCTTTGCGAGCTCAGCTTGAAGATGCCAGTAAGGCATTGGCGCAAAGCCGCGAACAAGTGCTTCAGTCAGAGCAAGCCCTCGATACCAAACGCAACGAACTCCAAAGCGGTAACGGCAGGTTGGCATCCTTGCAGGCGCTACAACAAGCAGCCACAGGTGGCAGTGAAGAAGGGCGCATTGAATGGCTTGAGAAAAACGGCCTTGCTGACGCACCCCCTTTATTAAAGCTTCTGGATATAGATAAAGGCTGGGAGCAAGCCATGGAGGCGGTACTGGGTGACTTTCTCGATGCGGTTTGCGTTGATAACTTCGATGAGCTCAGCAAGAAGCTTGCAAGCCTCCCAGAGGCGGGGGTTAATGTTGTTAAAGATGATGCAGATCAGGGCAACGAATCCACCGATAAGAAATGGCTGGCCACTATGGTCAACAGCCGTGCCGGTATTGCGGAGCTGCTGCATGGCGTCACTATTTGCGAAACCACAGAAGAGGCATTTGAAGCCCGCGATACTCTCAAGCCCGGTGAGTCGGTGGTCACCCGTGATGGATTGTGGATGGGGCGTCATTGGCTATGTGTCAGGTCGTCAGATGGTACAGGCAGCGTGCTCGCCAGACAGGAAGAACTCGACAGCTTACAAATTCAGGTTGATACCCTCAAAAAAGATATCACCTCCATTGAAGAGTCGTTGGTGCGACAAAAGCAGCAAGTCGCAGAACGTGAGAACAACCGCGATAAACAACAGACACTGATTAACACGCGTCATCGTGAAATCAGTACCCTGGCTGGAAGGATCGAATCCACCCGCTCTAAAATTGATCAGGCCGAGCAGCGATCAGGCAAGGTAAATAAAGAACTTGAAGAGATAGAAGCAGTTGTTGCCCGCACGACTCGCGAGCATCAGGAGGCCGCCCGCAGAGCAGAGGAGGCCGACAAACAACTGCATCAGTTGCAACAGCAACTCGGCGAGATGGATGAGCGCCGTGAGCAAGTGCTTGAACAGCGTAACGAAGCCCGTTCAGCACTGGATCAAATTCGTGAGGCAGGGCAGGAGACGATTGTAAAGCTTGAGTCCATGAAGTCCGGTCGGGAGTCCATAGAGCAAAATCGTGAGCGCATGATCCGCCAGTTGAGTCAATTGGATGCCCGCCGCGAAGAGATCAGTGCGCAACAAACGCCTGACAACAATGAAATTGAACAGCTTAAAAGCCAACACCTCACTCTTTTGCGAAGCCGCAGTGAAGTTGAATCTGCGCTGCAATCTGCTCGCAAGTCGCTTGAGGACCACGATAATCGGCAACGAGTTCAAGAGCAAAATCGTCACCGGCTGGAGCAACAGGCTACCCATGCGCGTGAGCTTCTGCAGCAAGTCAACATGGAGTCGCAGGAATCCCGTGTGCGCTTGAAGACGATTGATGAACAGCTGGCTGAAGCCGGTGTTGATCGTGATGAACTCATGCCAACGATCCCTGAGCAGGCCACCGTGAAAGAGTGGGCCGAGCAACTCGCTGAAGTTGAGCGCAAGATACAAAAACTTGGACCGATTAATCTGGCCGCCATTGATGAATACCAAGAGCAAGTGCAACGCAAGGAATACCTTGACGAGCAGTACACAGACATCACCGATGCATTGCAGACACTCGAAGAAGCCATCCAGAAGATTGATCGCGAAACCAAAGCCATGTTCCGTGAGACCTTTGATGCAGTGAACAGTAAGTTACAGGAGCTCTTCCCGCGCTTGTTCGGCGGTGGGCAAGCCAAGCTGGAGCTAACCAGCGACGATTTACTCGAGGCAGGAGTTGCTGTAATGGCCAGGCCGCCCGGCAAGCGAGTTAGTAGTATCCAGTTATTATCGGGCGGTGAAAAAGCACTGACTGCGGTGGCTCTGGTCTTTGCATTCTTTCATCTGCGTCCGTCGCCGTTTTGCATGCTGGATGAGGTTGATGCACCGCTTGATGATGCTAACGTTGGACGCTTCGCAAAGATGGTCGCTGAGATGTCCAGCCAGGTTCAGTTTATCTTCATCACCCACAACAAGGTCACGATGGAACTTAGCGAGCAACTGATGGGTGTCACGATGCAAGAGCCCGGCGTTTCAAGGCTTGTGTCGGTTGATGTCGATGAAGCAGTTGAGCTGGCGGTGGCCTAAAACGCCAGCGTGCGAGGTTGGGCTAAGCCGTTTTTATTCGCACCATTGATTGGTGGTGTGCTTGTTCAAGCCAAACCCTGTTAACCCGCTAACCCTGAGTTTGGCCATTCCCTCGGCCAACCATGCAGGTGTATTGTCATTCCAGTTAAATAAAATCGCGTAATCACTCCATCCCGTAAGGTATGTCGACTCCCAACAGATTGTTTTGTAAAATGTTTCGGTGAAATTGAACAAGTTAAGGGTGGCTTACTGATGGAAGTCTATCGTTGGATTCTGATCCTTGCAGGCGTCGTACTGTTAGGTGCCGCATTCTTTATCGGGCGCAAACGTAATGCACCTGGAGTCGGCTTTCATCGCGCGGTGCGAGAGCCGTATGATCCTGCGGTTGATGAGCTGAGCTTGCCACTCGAAGACTTGCCGGTAGGCAGAGGCGAGAATAATACGCAAGGGCTGGGAACTGATAATCAATCGCAGCGCTTCACTGCATCTGATCGTGTGTCAGGTCAATCCGGTAGCCGTTCGCAGTCGGTGCAGATGCCACCGGTTAGATTTGAGGCGACTGTTGATGACCCGCTCGATGGACAGGACTTTGCTTCCGAGCACTACCAGGCTATTGCCACTGAGGCGGCACATGAAAGTCCAGCTACAACGAGCTTTGCTGATGCAGTAAAGCTTGCAACCCAAACCGAAGAGTGGGAAACAGAAGATCAGCTGGCATTTGATGACACCGTTTTTACCGATGAATTTGAAACCTATAATGATGCGCCTCACTTGCAGGGCTCTATGCAGAGTGGCGAGTTGGAAGAAAAGCTGGTTACTGTGCACGTGGTGGCTGCAAGAGATCGCAGGTTCTACGGTAAGGATCTAAGAACCCTGTTTAACCAGCATGATTACCAGCTGGGGGATATGTCTTTGTACCACTGCTTTTTAGATGGCGATAAAGTCTTTTCTATCGCTAACATGGTCAAGCCAGGCACATTCAGCGAAGCGGATATGGAAACCTTTGAAACCACCGGGCATTACCATGTTTATGCGACTGCCGGTTGAGCTCGATGCCAGTGTGGCTTTTAACTTTCTAATCAATGAAGCCAAAGAAATAGCGACTGAGTTAAGCGGGCATCTGCGTGATGGAAACCGCAACCCGTTGAGCGAACAGACCATCCAACATATGCGTGAAGACGTTCAGCAGTATGTGTTCCGTACCAAAAACGCTGTTGCCCCCACTGTTTGATTGACTCACTTGTTGAGTGCAGCAATCTGTGCGCGGCGATCAACCGCCCACTTATATTGCGGTGGCCACAGGCTGTAGTCGGGGTCATCACCCAGCTCTAATGCTGCGCGCAGTGGCCAGAATGGATCATGCATAATCTCACGGCCCAGTGCTGCAAACTCGGCTTTGCCGGAAGCCACAATATCTTCAGCTTGCTGCGGGTCAATGATGACACCCACGGCCATCGATTTAAGGGTTGTTTCGTTTTGTATCCGATCCGCAAACGGTACCTGAAAACCCGGTGTTCTGGCTGAGTCTTTTGTCAGTGGTTGTCCATTGTCGTTAACTCTGAATCTGGGAGCACCACCGATACCACCGGATGAACAATCAATAACATCCACTCCACAGGTTGCAAGTTGTTCGGCCAGCACAACCGAGTCATCCATTGACCAGCCGTCCTGTAGTCCGTCTATAGCTGATATTCTGAAAAACAGCGGCACCGATTCACCGACAGCCTCACGCACAGCGCGCGTCACTTCGAGTGGAAATCGCATGCGATTTTCCATGCTGCCGCCGTACTCATCTGTTCTGAAATTTGACAGTGGTGATAAGAAAGAGTGCATCAGGTAGCCATGGGCACCGTGAAGTTCAATGACCTTAAAGCCTGCTTGCAGTGATCGCACGGCGGCTTTGGCAAAGGCTGCAACCAGTGATGCGATATCATCCTTGGTTAACTCACGCGGAGTCTGAAAGTTCGCAGCGACAGGCTCGGCACTTGGCCCCACTATTGACCAGCCCTGCGGATCATCTGCAGGAATGGGTTTACCGCCGCCTGCAAAAGGCGATGCGGTTGATGCCTTGCGACCCGCATGCGCTAACTGAATGCCGGGAATGCAGCCCATCTCACTAATGAATTGTGTAATCGGTTGAATCGCTTTCGCGTGCTCATCACTCCAAATCCCCAGACACTGCGGCGTAATCCTGCCAACAGATTCAACGGCAGTAGCCTCCGCAAACACCAGTCCGGCTTTGCCACGTGCGAAAGTGCTCAGGTGCGCAAAGTGCCAGGGCTGAGCAAAACCATCCACCGCGGAGTACATGCACAAGGGCGACACCACGACTCGATTCGGAAAAGTTACTCCTCTTATGGTGACCGGGCTAAACAGCTTGGACATAATGTATTTCCTTGGCGGAGAGGTAAGAATTCTGGTTGTGTGATCGCTTGCGTGTGGCGCAGACCGATATAACTATACTGACTGAATTCATCAGTCAGTATAGTTATACCGGCGTGTTCAATGTTGAATTATCGATTGTCTGGTTGTTCTTCAATTAAACCCGTAATGGATAGTGTTACAACCACTGAACTCGATGTTAACTCGTCCCGGTACTGCTGCAATAACGCCCAGACAAGTGCCGGTGGATACCCAGTCGCCCGCTTTTAATCCACTTCCGATTGAGCGCAGCGCATTGTGCATCCACAGTAGTGATTGTAACGGGTGGCCAAGCACAGCGGCGCCGGTACCACTATTGGTTTCAATACCGTTTGTTGTGGCTGTGACTTCAATCTTTGATAAATCTATCGTGCGCCAGTTTGCTATTGCCGGACCGGGAATAAACGCGACATGCACGCCAAAGTCCGCTATGGCTGAGTGCAGTCCGGGTAGTCCGTCACCCGTGGTGCGCCTTCCAACAATCTCGACGGCAGTATGGCAGCTGCTGACAAGATCTGGCAGATCGTCAATGGCAAGATCCGTATGGGTCGGGAAGTCAGTGCCGCAGACAAAAGCAAATTCAGCTTCACCCCCTACGATGCCTTTTTGCAGTTCCAGATGTGCGCCCGGCTCATACCGGTCTTGCTCGAACATCGGGCCGTAGAAAGGTCCGTCACAGCTAAACAGTTTTTGCGCGACTTCGCTGGTTGCCCCGACCTTGTAGCCGCACTGCCTGGACGGATACGCCGCACTGGCCAGATCCTGCAGACGATAGGCCTCGGCAGTGGAACTCAATCTATTGTACGGTCCGTCGTCAATCAGGATCTTGTTGCTGCGGGCGTCGGCAAGCCTTGATGCGAGCGTGGTGTGAGTGGACATTATCGGTCCCTTGAGTGATGGTTGCGGTACCGGGCAGTGTACTTGAACCATGGGCGCAGGCGTAGTTCGCATCGGTCAACCAGCGTGATTCTGGCTTTGTTGGTCGATTATTCATGCGGCCCAAGGCAGATGACAGATGTGCTTGTCAAAACCCGTTTGTGTAATTCGGCGCAACGGGTTTTGAATCGGTATAATCGAGGCTTGTTTGGTTAATCTGGCGGAGATTTTTGTGGCAGAAGATTGGGGCTACCGTACTGCATACGAGGTAGCTGATACATTACTGACAGTCGATGGCAAATTTATTGTTGATGCCGGATGTGGTGATGGTGCGTTTTGCAGGCATTTGGCGGCCTCCGGTGCTCGTGTATTGGGTATCGAGCCCGAGCCTGCGCAAGCCGAGCGCAATAATCGAGCGCCTGTGACTGCTAATGTCGGATTCAAGCAGGCCGGAGCTGGCGCAATACCGGTCGAGCCGCAGTCGGTAGACGGTATGATTTTCTCAATGTCGCTGCATCACATGTACGCACCAGACTATCCGAAAGTATTTGATGAGCTCTTGAGAGTGCTAAAAAGAGACGGTTTTCTGTATGTCCTGGAGCCTGTTGCAAGTGGTACCAGTCAGCATGTTATGGAATTGTTTCATGATGAAACAAACGCTCGATTAGCGGCTTATGAAGCGTTGGTAAAGTACGCAGATCCAAACTTTGGCAGTATGCGTGAAATCTACTTTGATCTTGATACTACTTACAACTCATTTGATGATTTCGCTAAAAAATATGAGAACAAGGGCTTTAACAACTATTCTGGTGATGTTCGTCAGGTCCAGGTGCAAGAGCGCTTTCACGCTTGTGAGAATAGCCACGGTAGCTATACGCTTACTCAACCAATGCGTGTTAATTACTACACTCAGGTTAACCACTAGCGAGATTCAGGATTGGAAACTGTATTAACAGGTGACATTGGTGGCACCAATGCGCGCTTTGCGATATTTCGTGACGGAGAGTTTATTGAGTCAAGTCTACGCAAGCTGCCGGTGGCGGCATACCCTGATCTGGTCGATACCATTGCGAGCTATCTTGAAGATGCCGGAGCGGTTTGCAAGATCGCACTGTCTGTCGCGAGCACCGCTGAGTACAGTGACGAAATTGAGCTGACCAATAATAATGTCAGCTTTAAAGTGTCTGATCTTGTTGCACGGTTTTCACTACAGCAGGCTCGCGTGGTCAATGACTTTACTGCAGCGGCCCTCGGTGTTGTGAGCTTGCCTGAAAAGCATCTGCAAGTGATACATGCAGCGTCACCTGAAGACAATGGCCCCAAAGCCGTGCTGGGTGCAGGTACCGGGCTTGGTGTGTCCGGGCTTGTTTATTCAGGTTCGCACTGGATACCTCTGCAGGGTCAGGGCGGTCATGTTTCTATGATTGCCCAAACCGACCGTGAGCTTGCAATCCGTAATGTGTTAGCGGAAAAGCTCGGTCATGTATCGGCAGAGCGTTATCTGTCCGGGCCTGGCACGGTCGGGGTGTACCTTGCTATTTGCAAGATAGACGGCATAGTTCCGCAGTACAAGCAAGCACAGGAGATCAGTGCGGCTGCAATGAATAACAGCTGTCCTGCCTGTGCTGAAGTGATGGAGCTTTTCTGTAAATACCTGGGTGTGGTGGCAAGTGACCTTGCAGTTACACTGGGATCAAGTGGTGGCATCTACATAGCAGGTGGCATTGTGCCTAGCCTGGGACGGTACTTTACCCAGTCTGACTTTCTGCACTGGCTGCACTACAAGGGGCGCTTCAGCGACTTTGTGAAGGGGATGCCGGTATGGTTAGTCACAGGTGGCGAGCCTGCGCTATTCGGGGCCTATCAAAGCCTCAAATCTTACTATGATAATTACGGCTATACCGTCCACGCCTGTTAAGACGGCTGTATTCCGAGGGGTGTTGGTTCAGCGATCAACTCGCCATACCATTGGCCAAATATCTGGTAGGGAGTGAGGTCGATTATTCATAGCGTAGCGCGAATGCTGAGATAACACTGGACCTTGCATCCAGTGTTAAAGGCGGGCTTTCGCCCGCCTTTAAACCTGTCTTTACTTCTCTCGAACTATAATTTCAACGCGTCGGTTAAGGCTTCTGCCTTCTGCAGTGGCGTTGTCCCCGATTGGGTTGTTTGCACCATAGCCTGCAGCTGACAGTGAATCATTGGGTACACCCTGGTCGCGCAATGATTGCAGAGTTGATACCGCTCGAGCAAATGACAGCGCTTCATTGTTGGCGAATGGGCTGCCACTGCCGACAGGAATATCATCGGTGTGCCCGATAACTATGATCTGCCCGCCTTGTTGCGCCAGAGGCCCGGCAATCTGTGAGAGCAGTGCGGCACCGTTGTCAGATAGTCTGTCACTGCCAGTTCTGAATAATCCGCTGTTACCCACTCGAACTCGAACCGAGTTATCAGGCTGGGTAGTGACTTCAATTCCTTCTATCCCGCCAATGCTTGAGTCCAGATCACTGCTGGCGTTTGATGCCCAGCCTGCGCCGTTGCCCGAAGCGTCTGCCAGTTTTTGCTCAAGTCCGGCACGATTGGCTTTTGAATAGGCGATAGCTCTGCGAAGTCTGTTGCGCAGGTTATCGCGATCGGCTGTGATGCTTTCAAGGTTAGCGCTGTTGGCTTTTGAGTAAGCAATGGCTCTGCGCAGTCTGTTGCGCAGTTTGTCGCGATCGGCTTCGACGCTTCCAGCATTGGCGCTATTGGCTTTTGAATAGGCAATAGCTCTGCGCAGTCTGTTGCGCAGGTTGTCGCGATCAGCTGTGACGCTTTCAACATTGGCGCTATTGGCTTTTGAATAAGCAATGGCACGGCGCAGTCTGTTGCGCAGGTTATCGCGATCGGCTGTGATGCTTTCAACATTGGCGCTGTTAGCTTTTGAATAAGCAATGGCACGGCGCAGTCTGTTGCGTAGGTTGTCGCGATCAGCTGTGATGCTTTCAAGGTTGGCGCTATTGGCTTTTGAGTAAGCAATGGCTCTTCGCAGTCTGTTACGCAGGTTGTCGCGGTCAGCTTCCACGCTTTTAGCGTCAGCGCTATTGGCTTTTGAATAAGCAATGGCTCTGCGCAGTCTGTTGCGAAGGTTATCGCGATCAGTTTCAGCGCTGGACAATTTGGCACTGTTGGCTTTTGAATAGGCGATAGCTCTGCGGAGTCTGCCACGCAAGTGGTCGCGATCTTCTTCAGAGGCGGACAGCTGTTTCGTTAGCTCTTCAATGTCCGCGGACTGGTCTTCTGCATACAGGGTCGGTGACACTGACAGAAGTGTTATGAGTATTGCCGTGACAGCAAATTTTGCCATTAGATTCTCCGATCATCAGTACTAGAGCAATGCACATCGCGTGCATTTGTCAAGCATTGGCCATTGGCAGGCCGTGGTATCCGGCGATACGGGTCACCGGAGCTTGGGCAGATTATATAACCATTAAGGTAATATGAGGGTGCTTTTTTACGTTTGCCAGTGTTTTTGTCGCGGCTGGGCCTGAGTCGGTGTGTGACTACTCTGCAGATGTGAAGGTCGAGACCCGTGCAGCAGTGAGTGCACCGCGACGGACCCTGGATAATTGACCCTTGGCAGTTGAACACAGATAATCGCTGCCTGGAATGGACAAAGTGACCTCAGTATGGCGCACGTATCGTTTGTGGTTAATGGTGATCCGGTTGAAATTGATGTAGAGGACCGCACACTGCTCGCGGATGCCTTGCGTGAAAACCTGCAGTTGACCGGTACTCACGTAGGGTGCGATACCAGCCAGTGCGGTTGTTGCACCATCAGTCTGAACGGCCGGGCTGTAAAGTCTTGCACTGTGCTGGCAGTACAGGCTCAGGATTCAGAAATCACCACGATAGAAGGCGTCGCTGGCGCTAACGGCTTGCACCCGGTGCAGACAGCGTTTTCCGTGTGTCATGGGCTGCAATGTGGCTTCTGTACCCCGGGGATGATCATCGCCACCATCGACTTACTGGAGCGAAACCCGCACCCGACCGATGAACAAATTCGCGATGGTCTGTCCGGTAACCTCTGCCGTTGTACCGGTTACGTCAACATTGAATCTGCGGTACGGGCAGCCGAAGCGGCACTGACAAACAACACTGCAGCCGATGACACAGGTCACGCTGAAACAGATTCGATCTCATGAAACAGCCCATGAGTCTAATGCGTCATGAAGATCAGCGCCTGATAACGGGTTCCGGCAAATTTACTGCAGACTGGAACCTCGAAGGGCAACTCTATGTAGCGTTTGTACGTTCTAACCGCGCTCACGCTGAAGTAACGTCTATCAATGTAGAGGCGGCAGCTGGTTTTTCCGGTGTGGTCGCCGTGTATACCGCCGCTGATGTCACAGCCGCCGGTTTTTCTGCGATTCCCTCAGGGCCGGACATTCAAGGCATAGACAACACTACTATTGTGAAGAACCCCTTGCCTTTGCTCGCGATCGATCGAGTGCGGTTTGTTGGTCAAACGGTTGCCATGGTGGTCGCGGTGAGTGATGCCTTAGCACATGATGCAGCAGAACTTGTCGAGGTGACCTATCGTGATCTGGCGCCAATCGCCAGTACCGAAAAAGCGTTAGCAGATAACGCTGAGCAGCTGCATGTCAATGCCGCGGGCAACTGTTCACTGATATATGAGTCCGGTGATCAGCATGCCGTGCAAGAGGCATTCGATAACGCTGATCGCACCACTAGCTTTTCTATAGACAGCCAGAGGTTGGCTGGCGCACCGTTGGAGTTGCGAGCGGTGTTAGTGGATTATGATGCTGTGACGGAAAAAACCACAGTCTACACGCCAACCCAGGGTCTGCTTGGCATGCGAGCATCGCTTGCCAATGTGACCGGTCTGGCGGCTTCTGAAATTGAAATCGTCACGCAAGACGTCGGCGGCTCTTTTGGCTTGCGTGGTGGGCCCGGTTGCGAACACGCACTGGCAGTTATGGCCGCACATCGGCTTGGTCGTCCAATCAAATGGGTGGCCACCCGTTCAGAGCTTTTTATAGGTGAGTGGCATGGTCGTGGACTAACGCTTAAAGGCTCAGTAGCACTCGATAGTGCTGACAATATTACGGCATTAAGATTTGATGATACCGTGGATCTTGGTGCGTACAATTGCTACTTCGGCGGCTTCATTGGTACCAATAATCTTTCTGTCACTATGGGAGGTGCTTATCGGATACCGGCTTTGTATATGCAATCACAGTTGGTGTACACCAACAAAGTGCCCGTCTCTGCCTATCGTGGAGCAGGGCGTCCGGATATAGCGTTTGCGATTGAGCGCCTGATTGATCAAACCGCAGCAGAGCACGGCCTTGATCCGGTTGAGTTCAGACGTAAGAACTTTATACCGGCTACCGCGTTTCCTTACACCACAGCCAACGGCACGCAATACGATTGCGGTGATTTTTCTGCAGTTTTGGATAAAGCCTTGTCACTGGCTAACTACGATAGCTTTGAACAACGCAAGGCGGAGTCGGAAGCACTGGGTAGAGTTCGCGGTATAGGTATTGGCTGTTATGTAGAAAAGTCCGGTGCCGGCAGTGCCCCGAAAGATCAGGTGTCATGTGAATTTAATACCGATGGCACAATCACGCTTTTTGCAGTTACCGGTCCCTCGGGTCAGGGACATGAAACGGCATTCGCACAAATTGTTGGCGATGGTCTGGGTATAGATGCCAGACTCATACGCTACCAGGCTGGTGTGGCAGAACAAGATTTAGTCGGCAACGGAACCGGTGGATCCAGATCTCTTTACGGCGCAGGCTCGGCGTTTAAGAACCTGGTCAGCAACGTAATCGATATCGTCAGTCCCTATGCTGCAGCAGCACTTGCTGTTGATAATGTCAGCTTTGAGAATGGTCGCTTTCAGTCTTCAGAGGGCGGCCATAGTGTCTCGCTTGAAGAGCTGATAGCAAAACACGCAGCGACTCCAGGTGCGTCTGAGTCAGGTCATCCTTTTAATGCATCCGCTGAAACCAGTACTGGCGCTAACTACCCGAATGGATGTCATATCGCCGAGTGTGAGCTTGATCCTGAAACCTGTGTCGTTAACATTGTTGCCTATACAGCTGTGGATGATTTGGGTAACGTCATCAATCCGGAACTTGTCAGAGGGCAGGTGCATGGTGGCGTTGTGCAAGGTGCCGGGCAAGCGTTTACCGAAGCCGTTATCTATGATGAAAATGCACAGCTATTATCTGGCAGTTTTATAGACTACGCCATGCCGCGTGCAGGTATGGTCGAAAAAATCGTCACCGATACACACGCAGTGCCAACCGAGTTAAACGAGCTTGGCTCCAAAGGGGTGGGTGAATCGGGTTGTTCGGGTTCACTGCCTGCTTTGTCCAATGCGATGGCGTCTATTTTACGCCAGGCAGGTGCGGCACCCATGGAAATGCCCTACACACCCAATAGAGTTTGGCAGCACTTGCAGAATTGAGCTATGTTGGATTGCGTCTATCCAGCGCCTGAACCGTAGCACTAACCAGAACGCGACTATAGGAAATCACAAAGTGCTTACCCGATTTTTTAGTGCGCGCCGAGCTTTTAAGTCACTGTCAGAAGAAGAGATTCTGGCTCTGGCTATATCGGCCGAAGAAGATGATGGCAGAATTTATCGTGCCTATGCAGATGGCCTTCGATCTGATTTTCCGGCGTCAGCCAAAATCTTCGAACACATGGCGGCGGAGGAAGACCAGCATCGCCAGACGTTGATCGATCTTTTCAAACTGCGCTTCGGCAATACCATTCCGTTGATTCGGCGCGAACATGTACGTGGCTACTATGAACGCAAACCCGACTGGCTGGTGCGTCCACTTAACCTTGAGAATACACGCTTGCAGGCCGAGCAAATGGAGCGTGACTCCGAGCGTTTTTATCGTGTGGCGGCGGCTCGCACTACAGATGCCGATACGCGCAAGTTGTTAGGTGATCTTGCTGCCGCTGAAGCAGGACATCACGAGTCCGCCGCAGCGCTTACCAAAGAACTGGTGACCGACGGTGTGCGAGCCGAAGAAGAGAATACGGAAAAACGCCAGTTCCTCCTTACCTATGTACAGCCGGGCCTTGCCGGGTTGATGGACGGTTCGATCTCAACACTTGCCCCTATTTTTGCAGCAGCATTTGCCACCGGTGATACCTGGAAAACCTTTCTGGTGGGTTTGTCGGCATCGGTTGGAGCGGGCATTTCTATGGGCTTTACTGAAGCCGCACATGATGACGGCGTACTGTCTGGTCGCGGGTCACCCATTAAGCGGGGGTTGTCATCAGGTATCATGACCACCATCGGCGGGCTAGGACATACCATTCCCTATCTGATTCCCGATTTTAAAATTGCCACAAGCGTAGCCATTGCCATTGTGTTTGTAGAACTTTGGGCGATCACATGGATTCAAAATAAATATATGGAAACACCATGGGGCAGGGCAGCGTTTCAGGTGATACTGGGTGGGGCGCTGGTGTTTGCGGCGGGAATCATTATTGGCCATGGATGAACAATCTCCACTGAATCACTCTGTTGGCAATGAACCCATGGTGACACTATGGACCTCTGCTATCCCGATGCTTGGCAAAATAGCGGAGCATCACTGGTTGGTCATTAGTGATCAGGGGAGTCATACCCGCTGGGAAGTCTGGCAGTCAGCCAATGTCATTTGTAATGATATTGGTGAGAGCTGGGATCACCTTCATCGTGATCTCTTGCCTCCGGAACAAGGGGTTGGCAATGGTCCGGCCTACAAGCTCTGTGCCTGGCTGGATGATGACGCTCGCTATTTGATAGATCGGATCACCACTTCACCGCAACGCTATCCGTGGTGCAGTCAATATCGTTACTGGCCTGGCCCCAACAGCAATACTTACATACAGTGGATACTACTCGGCATGCACACACTGGGTCGCAAAGGTCTCGGTAAACGCTATTGTTGGTTTGATCGAGAGCCTGATAATCGGATGGCCTAGTGCCTACTGTTATGTGAGCTTGTAGTCGTGCTCCTACAGAGGTTTTACCTCTGGTCCGTCCGGTGTATCTATCACCTCAAAACCCAATGCCGCCAGTTCATCGCGAGCTTTATCGGCTGCAGCCCAGTCTTTATCTGCGCGCGCTTGCTGGCGTGCGTTGACCAGCGCCATAATTTCTTCCGGCGCTTCGGCGACTTCAGCGGGTGCCCAGTCAGCAAGTTGTAAACCCAATACCTGATCAAAAAATAATACCGTGGCTTTTTTGTCAGCATCTGATGTGTCAGATTTCATGATTTCCCAGATCAGGGCAATAGCCTGTGAGGTGTTTAGATCATCATTCACCACACTGATAAATTTTTCCTGGAAGCCCTGATCGATAGTGCCGTTGTCAGGCCATTTATAAAATGCTTCACGCATTCTTTTTAGTGCCGTGGTCGCGCCTTCCAGTGTTTCCCAGCTAAAGTTGATGTCACTTCTGTAGTGTGCCAGCAGGCACAGGTATCGATAAGCAATCGGGTCATAACCTTTATCTAGCAAGGTCTGCATGCGCAGGAACTCGCCACTGGATTTAGACATCTTGGTTTTGTCTGTTTGCAAAAAATAGCCATGCATCCAGTAGTTGGACAAGCGCGTACCGTAGCAGGCATGCGCTTGTGCGATTTCATTACTATGGTGAATGGGAATATGATCTTTGCCACCGCAGTGGATATCGAACAGTTCACCGAGATACTTTACTGCCATCGCGGAACATTCAATGTGCCAGCCGGGAAAGCCTTTGCCCCACGGACTTTCCCACTCCATTTGACGCTTTTCATTAGCCGGGCTGAACTTCCAAAGTGCAAAGTCGGTCGGGTTGCGCTTCTCACCCTTGTCAACACGCGCACCCTCCTGCAGGCCTTCTATGTTTAATCGTGCAAGATATCCGTATTCCGGATCGCGGCTGGTATCAAAGTACACCCCATCGCTGGTGATGTAGGTCATCTCTTTTGCTTCTATTTGCCTGATCGCCTCAATTTGTTCTGCAATGTGGTCGGTGGCTTTGCAAATGACAGTCGGGGTTTTAATGTTCAGGTGCTTGAGGTCATCAAAGAATGCATTGGTGTATATTTCTGCAATCTCCCAGGCCGTCTTGCCTGTGCGTGCCGATCCTGTTTCCATCTTGTCTTCACCGTCATCGGCGTCTGAAACCAGATGCCCGACATCGGTGATATTGACCACATGATCTACCTTGTAGTCATTGATCTCCAGTACCCGGCGCAGCACATCCTCAAAGATGTAGGTGCGTAAATTACCAATGTGAGCGTAGTTGTAGACCGTCGGACCGCAACAGTACAGACCAACACTACCGTCATTTTTTATCGGTATGAACTCGCGCTGTTCGCGAGCATAGGTATCGTAGAGGCTGAGCGTCATAAGGGGTATTATTTTAAGAAAAACGACGAGAGATATCGGTGCAGTTTACCTTGGTTTGCTGTGTCTGTGTTCGAACCTTGCTGATTCTGCCGTCCGCTGCGTCCCTCTCGCCTTCGGGCGACATACATGCCAGATTCGCTTAACGAGAGGCCGGCCTTTTTTATGGCCCTTTTCATGGCCTGTTCCAATGGCCTGAGCGAGTCGCCAGTGCCGGTCTTGTGCCAGTGGCCTGAGCCTGTTGTGCGTGCCAATGACTAGACGCTGATCTCAGATGTAGTGAGTTATGATCGCAGGAGATAGACTCGTCCCGGAGAGATTTCGGGTTAGAATCACGTTATGGAAGTGACTACGCTTGTATTTGATCTGGACGGCACACTCAGTGACCCGAGCACAGGGATCATCAATTGCGTCAATTATGCGTTGAAAACCTGTGGTTATGAGACTCAATCTGATCGGAACATCAGTGCTGAAATTGGCCCACCTCTGGATTTGATGTTCAATAAATTCATCGCGGGTCTAACACCCGACGGCATGAACGAATTAGTCGTGGCTTATCGTGAGCGGTTCAACACGGATGGATTTGCAGAGAATATTCTGTACAAAGATATTCCCGCCACTCTGAACACGCTGCAGAACTCTGGTTTTCGTTTAGGTGTGTGTACCTCAAAACCTGAGCGCCCGGCGAGAAAAATTCTTGAGCACTTTAACTTATTACATCATTTTGAGTTTGTCAGTGGTGGTGATATCGGAGTTACCAAGCAATCTCAATTGCAGCGACTGCTTGACAACAAAGACATTGATCAGAATGCAGTAATGATTGGAGATCGTGGCGTTGATTTGATTGCAGCGCACAATAATGGATTGCGGTCTGTGGGGGTCTTGTGGGGGTTTGGTAGTCGGCGTGAGTTAGCAGAACAGAACCCGGTGTTAATGATTGACACGGTACCGGAACTCTTATCCAGCTTTAAGGTGAGCACACCATGAGAGAGGGAAAAACATCAGAGGCGGTAACCACGCTTGAACATTTGAATATCACAGTGCCCGACATAACAGTTACATTAAAGTTTCTCGCTCTGGTAGCACCGGATTTTTCGGTTCGCAAAGCTGCCATATCAGAACGCGGATACCGATGGGTGCATGTGGGTAACGAGACCTGTTATTTTGCATTACAAGAACCGCATCCCGGATCATCCGCAGAAGCGCCGCGTCAGAGCTATACAAACCACGGTGTCAATCATATTGGCATTATCATTGAAGATGCGAGTGCAACAGAATCGAAATTGCTAGCCAGGGGTTATAAACCCAACGGCCCGATGGTAGTTGAGTCCTATCGCAAGCGAATCTACTTTTATGACGATACTGGCTTTGAATGGGAGATGGTCGAGTACCTGTCGGACTCTCCCGCTGACAAATACTTGTATGAGTAACCACTAATGGCAACGCTTGAAATTGTAGAAATTGGCCACCCGACTTTGCGTGAAGTCGCGCAGGAAGTGCCGGTAGATGAAATAAAAACCGCACCGGTACAGGAGTTCATTGATTCTCTAATAGAGACAAAGCGGGCCGCCAATGGTGCTGGCATTGCGGCTAACCAGGTAGACAATTTATGGCGTATTTTTGTAGTGGAAGTCGTGAATAATCCACGCTATCCGTATAAGCCCGAGTACCCGCTCACCGTCGTGATTAATCCTGAAATCACATACTTGATTGAAGATCGGTTTGAGAACTTTGAAGGGTGTTTGTCAGTGCCAAACTTGCGTGGTGTCGTGCATCGTTGTCCGATCATTCAGGTCACCGGTTTTAATCGCGATGCGGAACCCGTCGACTTTGAAGTCAAAGGTGTGGCAGCGGGCACTTTTCAACATGAGATGGATCATCTTAATGGTGTTATGTTTACTGACAGAACCATAGACCCCAGATCCTTTTGCAGTTGGAGTGAGTTTGATAAACGCTACGAAGATTCTTTCAGGCAGTTGGTGTTGGAGGTGGAGGAGGCCTACAACATTGACACCTAAACAGTGATGCTTGAGAGCTTGATATAGGTAGCTCAGTCAGGTTGACTGGACGAGCGTTGGGCTTGAGAACTTAGTTCTTTAGTTTGCTAAACAAAAACTGCATTTCTAACCGCAGCTTATGATAATCAGCAGGGTTTCGTTAGAAGCGGCAGGAAATCGCTAGAATGACCGCAATTGCCCGGTGATACCTTGGTGTAGTCAGTACGGAAGCTTACATTGGCGCACGGACTGATGCCGCAGCGCACCTTTACGTGTGCGCTTTCGTATACTCACCGAGATTTGTAATGAAACTTAAACATATACCACTCAATAAAACTGTAAAAGTAATGGCAGCACTCAGCTTGCCAGTACTGGTAGCCGTGTCTGCTTGTGACAGTGACGGTAATTTGCCTTCAGAATTGAATATCACAATCAGCGTTCCTGATGCGGATGACGGAATCGTCGTATCAACTGATTCACCTGCGGTTCAAGAGGCTCGTGCGCTTCTAGATGGGCTTGCCGCTGATGGTGGTACACCGTTTGATGTGAACAACGCGTTGGAATACCCTGCAGAATTCAACATATTCATCCCGAGTGTGACGGGTGTTGACTTGAATCTGGTAAGCGATGCCAACCCTTCCGGCCCTACTGCACGTATACCGATGTTCCGTGGCCTTGATCCAAATGGCAATAGTGTTGACTACGTAATCACCGAGTCTTCTGATCGCGAAGTCGCTGAACTGATGGGGATCATCTTCGCGCCACGTCAGATATCTGAAGCAGGCTCACCTGGCACGCAAACCGTCACGATTGAGAACGGCATCATGCAGTTCGCAGGCAGCGTTGACTTCAGTCCGACTCGCTTTGTGACGCCTGGTGATCCTAATGTTCCTGGCTCACCCAATGCCATAACCCGTTCGGTTTTTCCACCAGCAGACATGAGCCCGGGCGCGGTTGCCGATGCGGCCTGGTCTTCTTATGTTGTGCTGCCAAGCGGGCAAGTGCTTAATGCACAGATCGTAGCCAACGCGACAGGGATTCATGATCGCATTCCCGATAGCGGACAAGATGACCAGAGCAATCCAAATCTTGATCGAACTAACCGTTTTGTTGTGATGCAGCTACTGGATGGCTGGCAAGGTGGCGAGCGCAACTACTTCCACTTTGTGACTGATGCTTCGGTTCCTGACGCGGCAGCCATTGAGTTGGGTGTTTTCGCTCCTGCGCTGGGTGACCTGCCCGGTGCCGGGGGTCTTTTTCCTGGTGGCTCGCGACTGGGTTTCGCGCCCAGCGCTAATGGAATTCCAGATCCCACCGGTAACCTGGGGCAGGGCCTGAACATCTCTGTTGACGATCAGGCGATCGATCCGGTGAATGTCTTCCCGATTACACCGCTTAACGAACTCTATACGCCAATGTGGGATGCTCACATCTATATGTGGACTTCTGAAGCGATCGATAATGACGAGCGTCGTATTGTAACCAGCATCGCAGACCTTGAGGGGTTGTTCGAGCAAGGCCTGGTGGAAAACTTCTTTCCGAACAACGGTGTCGCGAATGACTTTATCGCAGGTCTGATGCCGACCAACGCCATCATTAACTGTCCGGTTATCATGCAGCCGGAAGACTCACTGATCGGTACTACCTTTGGTACCTACGAAAACTAAAGTGATCGTAGTGGGTAAGGTTGTGTTTTTGTAAACATGACCGCACAGCACATCGGTCGATAGAGTCAGGGCAACTTAAGCGGCCGATGTGCTTTTATGAGTATTATCCCCGGGCACGATTGTAGAAAATCGCACTTTCGTTCCTGTGGTTACTCACCGTAAGACCAGAAATCTCAGAGCAACCCAATCTCTGTGCAATTCCGTTTCAATGTCTGAGTGCATCAGCTTAGGCGTTCAAAGCTGCTCTGAAATAAGTAGTTTTACTCGTTTCAAAATCCCCCATCAGGCTCAGCTGTAAAGCCTCGCGCCCTTGCATAATGAACAGCCATTACTGACCAGAAAGCTTGCCGCTCAAATAATATAAAGTGACGAAATTATGCATATTGGTAAGGCTTAATCTCACCCTGAAATGCGTGCCGTTTAATCACGGTGATAGCATTGTTCCCTTGAATTGGAACTGCTTCTGTACAAGATAATGTGAATCCCAATGACTGTCGGTGCCGAGTGAATAGCAGTGAACCCGGACTCTACAGTGACGATTCAAGATGAAACAGAAGCATGTCAGCAGCGGTGGCAATAGAAAACCACCCGGGCCAGTAATTCCAACAGGGATCTAAATGAAATCGATTGTCGTAGTGTGTCTGAGTGTTGTTTTATTCGGTTGTAACAATGGACCGCATACGGATCCGTCTGAATCGAACGTTTTGCCTGAAGACGTTGCTGAATCTTCCCTCGTTACTACACAAACCTCAGAGGCCGTCTTGTGTTCGCGTCGTGCAATCGACAATGGCGATGGATGGGGCTGGGACGATGGTGTGTCATGTCAGTGGCCAGGTGCCGTTGGTGTCAGCGCTGCTCTGTACATACCGCCCGAATGTACCTTTGCGGCTGATGATCATGGTGATGGCTGGGGTTGGGAGAATGAAGAATCCTGTCGTTGGGGTGCGTCCACTGCCACTAATCCGCAAGCCACAGTATCTGCGCCACCGGTTGAGACCGAAGCTCCAACGGTTGTCACTGAAAGTGAATCGTCTCAGTGTTCTGCCAGTGCTCTCGATACCGGAGACGGTTGGGGTTGGGAATTTGGTGCACCTTGTCAGTGGGGTAACGCGCAGCCTGATGCATCTGTCGGCGCAGTGTATGTTCCCGGACCGGTCTTCACTCCGGCACCAGGTTACACACAAGGCAAGCCTATCTGCCTGACAGACAGTAGCGATGGTAACGATGACGGGTTCGGTTTTGAAAACAATCGTACCTGTGCTGTGGTTGAAGGTACTACTGCGACCCCTGAGCGACCGCTGGTGAATACACGGTGGTGTCAGCCCTGGGCCGAGATTGCTTACGGTGACTATGTGCTCCAAAACAATACTTGGAATGACAGTGAGGTTTACTACAACAATTGGCATCAGTGTATAGAGCTAACCGGATGGACCTCAGATTTCGTCGCCAAGTGGGATTACAACTGGCTTGCTAAAGATAATGGCAATGAATTTTCAGTAAAGAGTTATCCGCAGGTCTACTACGGTCGCAAGACCCGCAATTCGATCTCCGGACCTGCTGAAAAATTAGGTGTGCCGGCACATATAGATCAATTGCCGAGCTTCAAAGTAAAGTACAAATATTCAGAAACTGGTAATGCTGAGCGCAATGTTGCACTGGAGTCATTCTTTCATACCAGCTGTGAAGCAGAAGAGTGGAACAAACAGTTTGAAATGATGGTGTGGGTAGGGGTGCCGGTAACCCGGGGCCCGGGACCTAAAGTCGCCGAAGTTGAGTTTGATGGCGTTGGTTGGGATGTGCATGTTAATCCCACTCTGGGTTGGGGTTATGTGGCATTTGTTGCACAGAACCCGAGTCAGGAAGGTTGGCTGGACTGGAACAAGTTTGTTACCTGGACTCGATACACCGGTCCTTCTTTCGGAGTGCCACGGGTCGCTGACAACACCTGTATGGGGGCTATCGAAATAGGCACCGAAACGTTTTGGGGGCAGGGTACTTTTACTCTTAGCGAGTTCGAAGTACATCGGCAATAGCGGTTTGGGGCTGCTACCTGTCAATCTGCTGCAGTTTTAGCATCTCTTTTAGCATCTCTGGCTGATTTTTTGTACACGCTAAGATACCCGATCAGCGCTACCGCACAGCATAAGGTAATCGCCCAAAGCAATGGCAGTGCAGTCGTTTTTATCAAAGCACTTAACACCAATGTGATTAGTGTGGCGGTGCCGATCTGAATAGTACCCAGTAAGCCGGATGCACGGCCTGACATATCAGATCGCACGCTCATAGCGGCTGACATCAGGTTGGGTAAGCACATACCATTACTCAGCGCTATAAACTGCATGGGCAGAAACATGCCGATCGGGTGAGTCATGCGTGATAGTGCCCAAAACAACACCACCCCGATCAAAAGCGGAACCACGCTCAGGCTAATCATCCTGTTGGTGCCTGACTTCTCCGAGAATTTGCCGGCAACTAAGTTCCCGGTGAGGTAGCCGATGGCTGACATGCTAAACCAGGTACCATAATCTGTAGCAGAATAGTGGCGTAGCTCCATTACCACGTAGGGTGCGCCAGCAAGAAAGCAGTAGTAGATGCCGACCGCACCGCACATGATGATGAGGTAGGCGCGATACTCGGGTTCTCTTAGCAATAGCAGGCTTGACTGCTTTGTCGCCTGTGTGTGGTTGCTCTGGTTGCCTGGTGATTCTTTTTGAGCCAGTGTCTCATGCTGAAAGAGGTAACTCATACCGGCAAACAAAAAGCCGATGACTGACAACACTACATACATCACTCTCCAGCTACTGATGTCTGTCAACCAGCCAAAAACAGCCGGCCCGAACAAGGGTGCAATCATCATGGCGGTGGTCATATAGCCAATCGCACTGGCAGCTTTATCTTTCGGGTGTACATCGCGCATGATGGTGCGCGGCAAAAAAGTACAAACAGATGACCCCAGGCCTTGAATAAAGCGTCCGGCAAGTAGTGTTTCGATAGTAGGTGCAAAGGCGCAGACAATTCCGCCGAGTGCAAAAACGGTCAGACCGCCAATCATCACGGGTCTCCGGCCAACTCGATCTGAAAGTTGGCCAAGCAACACTTGCGAGACCATCGCCGCGAAAAGATAGATGGTGAGTACCAGCTGCGCTGTACCGTAACTTGTTTCAAGATCGCGCATCACCGCGGTAGTGGCTGGCAGTACACCATTCATCACAATAGGTGCAATAGCTGAAATGCCCACCAGCAGTAACAGTGGAGGCTGGCGAGCCGATATGGCAGCCGTGTGGTTTGGCATGTGGACTGATTTCAAGAAGCGGATCGTTGATTAGATCAGCTGTATGTGCGGATGGCCAGAAAAGGTGCTTGATAAGTGACAATAAAATAAAAAAGAGTCGCTGCAATATCTGGATTATTCATGCGGATCTGGTTTGCGGAGGCAGTCGCACCAGGCGGGTCGCAGGATCGGCTGAGATACATGGCCTGTCACGTGCGGAAGGGCACTACATGAGGTGTGACGTGTAACAGAATCGAGTAGACAGTCTGTTCTATTTGAAATGAACCCTAAATTTAAAATAACACTGTAAATGCACTACTATGCCTTAAGTTTTGTGTGGCGTCATGAATGATCCGGGTCAGACTGTCAATCAACAGTGGTAGTACCTGGTGGCCTATATTTCTCTAAAAGCTCTACCTGCTACCGATCTGTATGAGTACAATGCCATCACTCCGGTAAAACCTGATGGCGGAAAATTTTTACGTGGTCGCGTTACCTATAATCGCTGCAACGGCAATACCGCATGTAAACTTGGACTGAAATTCGGTATCGAAGCGTACTTCGCTCCGGTTGAAAGAGCGCTGGCTTTGGAAAAAGAGTTACGCGCCAGTGGTGCGACAGCAGTGTTGATGGTTTCATCTGCCGGCAGAGCAAGAATAAAAGACATCGTACCGGCATCTGAACATCGCGAGGAATAATCCTTCATTGAGTATCTCTGAATCCGCTATCGAAAGCCCCGTGCTTACTGCTGCAGACAATGCTTGCGAACGTGTGGTGGTAGTCGGTGCAATCAATATTGATCTACTGGCAACGGCGCATAGCGCTGTCATTGCGGATGATTCAACTCCTGGTGTACTGCTGCAGTCACCAGGTGGCGTGGGTCGCAATGTGGCGGAGAATATTGCTCGTCTGGGAGTGAATACCAGCCTGGTTTCATCGGTTGGTGACGATGATTTTGGTCGTCAGATGATCACTCACTGTACGGATGCCGGTATCGATACGCGTCTGGTCAATGTAAATGCTGATTTTCCCACTGCCAGTTATACGGCAATTCACGGACGTGATGGCGAGTTGCTGCATGCAATATCTGATATGCGAATATTTGATGAGTTTTCTCTGGCGCAGAATAAGCAGGCTGAGCAGGCTATCAGTGGTGCGAATGTTGTAGTTATTGATGCGAACCTGCCGGAGTCTGTGATCACAGGTATGGCCAGGCACTATTCTGATCAATCAATAGTCGCAGATACTGTTTCTTGTAAAAAGTGTAAGCGACTACACGCGATACTACCCCATCTAACTT
>CAZQKJ010000012.1:0-24190 GCA_964593315.1 uncultured Granulosicoccaceae bacterium | reverse complement strand
GTTATTGTCGATAGTGCCAATGATTTCGATACCACTTACAACACACTGCGAGCCTCTATCGACGCTGCACCTCCGCTCACGATAGTGGCAGAACTTGATCATAGTGCCAATGCGGCAAAGGTTGATCTGACTCTCGGCCCGACAAAACTGATCATCTTCGGCAATCCTGCGTTGGGCACTCCATTAATGCAATCAGCGCAAACCATCGGTATCGATTTACCACAGGTGATGCTGGTTTTTGAAAGTGCAGATGGCCGGGTGTCTGTTGCATACAATGATCCAGCCTATCTGGCGCAGCGTCATGGCATAACCGACCGGTCAGCAATGATAGAAAAAATGACGGCGGCACTTAACGGACTGGCCACGAGTGCTGCATCTGGCTAGTGGTTTTCCTGGCACCAGCCATTGTCCAGGCACCTGCCATTGTGACAGGCAGAGTCAGAGCTGAGAGTCCGCAGTGGGTCTTACCCACGTCAGTCGTGTAAGCAAACAATAAAAAGCCCCACAAATGTGGGGCTTTTTTGGACCTTTAAAACAAGTCGATGATGAGTCGCGTCTTGGGAGCTACTCGTCAGGGGATTCAACAAATGGTTAAATCGTGATGCCGAATACCTTCCAATGCTTAGGGGGTTACCCGCTGGTTATCAGGCAGATATTCACACGGTAACTATCCAATAATATCGCTTAGCACTTTTGCCGCTTCATCAAGAATGATGTCCGGGATAACTTCTTCGCCATCTTCGGGGTCGCTATCGCTGCTTGAGACACCGAAGGCTTTTCGATATAACTCTTCTCGCTTCTCACGGTCTGTCTCACGTTCCAGGTTTTCCTGTTCTCTGATCGACTCAACAAGAGACACCTGCTGTTGTGCACGGGCCTCGCGCTGAGCGTTGAGTTCTTCAATCAACAAACTGAACGACTCACTGGAGCGGTAACGTGATTCATGCCTGAACTGCATGTGACTGTAGTTTTGTTCTGTTTCTGTCCAGGCGTCAAAGTCTGCTGCGGCAACTTCTGCCCATGGCAGTGCGTTATCAAGGCTGCGTTCGCCTTGCGCGTCTGAATCCAATGCGGTTGGAAACAATACGTCGGGTACCACACCACGATGCTGGGTGCCTTCACCATTGACACGGAAGAACTGTGCAATAGTCACTTTCAACTGACCTAACTTGCCTTCACGATCCAGTGGTACAACGCTTTGGACTGTGCCTTTACCGAATGTTGGCTCGCCAACGATCACACCTCGTCCATAGTCCTGAATGGCAGCGGCAAAAATTTCGGAAGCTGATGCGCTACCTCGATCAACCAGAACAGCCAGAGGCCCGTCGTAGGAGATAGAAGGATCATCATCGACGTTCAAATCCACTTGTCCGCTGGAGTCTTTAATTTGTACGATAGGACCTGACTCTATAAATAGTCCTGTCAACTGAGTGGCTTCAAGTAGTGATCCACCACTGTTGCCGCGCAGATCGATAATGACACCGTCAACGCCACCGTCAGTCGATTTAAGTTCATCCAGCAGACGTCGCACATCACGAGTAGTGCTGCGATAGTCAGGTAGCCCCTGGGCAAGCCCTGCAGAGTCAAGGTAGAAAGTAGGCAGGTCAATCACCCCAAAACGCTGTGTGCCATCGAGACCGGGCACGTCAACAACCGAGCTTTTTGCGGCTTGTTCTTCGAGTTTAATCTTATCACGCACCAGCTTGATGACTTTAGGTGGTGAGCCGGCAGGGGCGCTGCCGGAGACTATTTTCAATCTAACGGTTGAACCTTTTGGGCCACGAATCAGATCGACCACATCGGCAAGTGGCCAGCTTACAACATCGACGATGTCGTCATCGCTGCCTTCGCCTTCACCTACACCGACGATAAGGTCATCGGCAATAAGCAACTCGCTTAGAGCGGCCGGACCACCTGCGATAATTCTTCTTACTACCGTGTTTTCGTTTTCAGTTGATAGTGCTGCACCAATACCCTCAAGGGACAGGCTCATACGAATCTTAAAATCTTCTGAGCTGCGAGGAGAAAAATACGAAGTATGCGGCTCTACTGAAGTGGTGTAAGCATTGACAAAAAGCTGATAAACCTCGTTGGCTGAAAGCTGGCTTACGCGTGTTGCCATGCGTTCGTAGCGTTCGGTCAATGTTTCTTTGAGTTCTTCTTCAGATTGATCGGCCAGACGCAGACTCAGCACATCGTTCTTAACTCGTTTACGCCAAAGTTCGTTTTGTGCTTTTTGGGACTGTGGCCATTGTGCATCTTCGCGATTGAACTGATAGTTTTCATTGATGGTGAAATCGAAGTCATTTTCCAACAAACCTTTAGCATGGTCTGCACGTTCTTCTACCTTGGCGCGGAACCGTTTGAACATATCAAAAATCGGGTCGAGTCTTGCGCTGCGGAGTGCGTCGTCTAGTTCTCTGCGGTATTCGTCAAAGTCATTGACATCACTTGCCAGCAGGAAGCTTTTTTGTGGGTCCAGAGAATCCAGGTATCTGTCAAAAATTTGTTCCGACAATTCATTGCCAACTTTCACTCGTTTGTAGTGATAACGTTGCATGAGCTGCAAAATACCGGCGGTAGCATCTCTGTGTTCAGCCGTGGGTACCAGAGAGTCGAGTGCCGTCATCGGAGTCTCGTCCGATATGGCTGTGGTTGTTACTAGCGTGCTGAGCGAGAAAACCAGTGCTCTGGAGAAACGCGGCCCGACATAATGAGTCACACCACGGGCTATTTGCACGGCAAAACGCTTAATTGAGCGCTGACCTTCGGGCTGACTAGATTGACCGGAACCATGATGATATTTCTGCTGCATTTAATTGAATTCCTTCACAGGCAAACGGAGGCCGTACAAACAGGACCATTGATGAGATCGCGATCACAGTATATTGCGTCCCTGGTACTAACCGATAGATGCCCTTCGTAGATGAGAATCTGTGCTGAGTACAATCTATACGCGATATGTTTGCCAGTCTCGTGAAATAACCGAACTGGCACAGTTACACGCGTTCTGATGCCTAACCCTCGGTTGGAGCCACTGTTCGCTGACAAGTTCAATCATAGTGCCTTAATCAAAACCCCGTCAGCAAGCTGATTTTCTATACAAATCAACCAAGTTCAGACTTTTTAACAGACAATAACCGACATCTGGCAGGGGAGTGACGGTGTTCCGGCATATCAGGCGATATCAGTTCAGCGGAAAATGCGTGGATGACAGTACTAATTTATGGAAGAAAGGCGACGCAGTTCATCAAGGGCTCGGCAGACCGAACCCTGTGACTGGAATATTGCGATGTTAAAGAGGTTGAGACCGGCAGATCGCTATTTCTGCGCTGCGGTGTTTCCTGCTGAGGACAGGCCGAAGCTGGGACTCAGGCCTTACTCAGGCCTTACTCAGGCCAACTGCTCGTCGATGAACTCGATTAATTTCTCGGTATCAACGTGAAAATCATTGAATACCACAGTGCCTTCGGGGTTAATCAGTATCAACCAGGGAGTGCCGCCGGTGCGGTATCCGCGCATGGTGACAGGATATGAGTGAGTATCCGGATCCCCGGGATCATGCCCCATGGTTATAGGCAGATCGTATCGTTGCTGATTTTTTCGAACATCCTCCAGTGTGTTGCTGGTATAGCCCTCGAAAACAGTTTGAATGCCTGCGATGGCAACATCCGGGTGGCCATGGAAGCGTTCAGAGAAGGCTTGCAGAGTTGGAAATCCGCTTCGATGACAGCCTGGGCACCAATCCTGGAAGCATTTTAGAAACACCCATTTACCGCGGGATTCAAGCACAGAGAAAGTGGTGGGTTCGCCATCACCATCGATCCAGTAGTCAATATCAATTTCCGGCGCTGGCTGTCCCTCTATACCGCGGGTCTGGCCCAGCGCGTTGGTGCTGAGGCCTGAAGATAGCGCGAGAGTCGCGGAAGCGACACCGGATTTGATTAGGAAGTCGCGTCGACTGTTCGTTTCTTTATTAACTGTGCTCAAGGTGTGTACCTTATCTTGTATTGGCAAGCCGCCAGTGGGCTGGCTGACTGGCAGAACTCTGTAGAGGTCTGATCTGTGTGTGATCGGTCCTGCGGGTGAAGCGCTGTAACTATGAGGGGACGACCCTCAAATAGTTCCACGATTCAACACGCAGTATGATTGCAGGTATCCTGGCACCGTAACTTTTGTGTGTTACTCCCGTTTTTTACTTAGTATTGTTGTGGCCCCTGGATCTGGTTTGGATACCTGGCTGCCGGTGTTGATCAATTTGAATATTCTCTCTGCTAAACCACGCCTGATTGATGCATTGCCCCCGCACTTGCTGGTGTTATTCTCGGTGGTAGCAATTCAGCTTGGTGCAGGTGTTTCGACCCGCTTATTTCCGTTGGTCGGTGTTGAAGGGACAGTCGCAATCCGTGTAATCCTGTCGGCGGTCATTCTCTGGTTGTTTGCGTACAGACGTATCTCGTCGCTCGTGTCAGGTTTCCGACGCCATTGGCGCATACTGCTGCTGTTTGGTGTTTGTATGGCGGCCATGAATTTTTGTTTTTTCAAAGCGATTGAACGGATACCACTGGGAGTTGCTGTAGCCATAGAATTTGTCGGGCCACTGAGTGTCTCGGCATTGTTGTCCAAACACCGAGGTCATCTTGTCTGGGTGGCGCTGGCGTTTTTTGGAATATTGCTGCTAACACCTGCGATTGGTTCAACACTCGATATGACTGGGGTGGTATTTGCGGTGTTGTCAGGTATTGGTTGGGGTGGTTTTAGTCTTTTATCGCGCCGGGTATCGGGTCAGTTGAAAGACAACGACGGACTGGTTTTAGGATTGACTATTGCCGCTATGATGATGCTTCCGTTTGCCTTGTCGATCCCAGTCAGTGCATTTGTTAATCCGCAAGTGTTACTGATCGGATTTCTGGTGGCGTTACTGTCAACGGCTATACCGTTCACACTGGAATTTGAAGCGCTAAAGCGGTTGTCGGCAACAACCTATGGTGTGCTTGTCAGTACCGAACCTGCAGTCGCGGCAATGGTCGGTGCGGTTCTGTTGGGTGAACTGATCGGTATACGAGGGTTGGTGGCTGTTGCATGTGTTGTGGTGGCGGCCATTGGAATAACCTTGTCCGACACACCGGATGATGATCGATAAAACTATTAGTCACTACACAGCTCGTGAGTGCTGCCTAGGATCAGGTTTTGGGCTAAGTGCCAACGACCAGCGGCGAAGATAGTCGGCGTAATGCTGCGATCACACTGAGTGCGGTTATTTTACCGGTAGCAGGTGTTTCACTCGGAACGTTTGCGATAGACATTGAAAAACTTGAGGCCGCCGCATCGACTTTGATCTGATGCATGTTTTTGTCTATAGACGGATCTGCCCAGACTTCCACCATGGTTCTGTCGGGGCCAATACCTGCGAGTGCCAAAGCTGCAGCAACATTGACGTTTGCCGGAAAAGCTTTTGCTGCAGCTCGTGCTGTGCCCGCGAATACCTGTAGCGGCTCGGCCAGGTTATCGACGCTAATATTATTATCCACCAGGTGCGGTGCACCTTTTAATCCACCAGGCGGTTTGCGCGTGAGCAGTGTGATACTCGCAACCTGATCTTCCGCGACCGCTTTTACAGCATCCAGTCCGAGCAATGCACCGGTCGGGACAAAAATCACCGCGCCACTATCGCGTGCCTGATCGATCAAATCGAAATTGTCCAATAACGCGCCCACTGACAAAGGCATGAATGTACAGCCGTTACTGATTGCGGATTTTGCGATGCTTGCGAAAACGGATTTTGGTGCGCACTCAATCACCACATCGGCGTGTTCTGCCAGTTTATCTATGGGTAGGATCAAGGGTTGATGTTGGAAGTTCGCAATGTTGCGCTGTAGTTTTTCCTGATCTTTAGCCGAGACCGCACTCAGCACCATGCCGGGTATTTCTTTGGCGTCCAGACACTTTGCCACTTGCAGACCGATTGCACCCATGCCACCAATAGCCACACGCAGTTCGGGTTTTTTCTTCATTGTGTATTTAACCAGGGTGAGTTAACCAGGGTGATTTCAATCGGGTCTTAGCTCGTCAAAGTTGATCATGACGTGCTGTTTATAATGCGGCATTTCAGTCAGTCTGTCGTAGTAGCGCCGAACATTGGGAATAGGTGCGCGATCAATTTCTACTTCGTAGTAGCGAAACAGTATGTGTCCAAATTGAATGTCCGCCAGCGTGAGGGTTTCACCGGTAAGGTAGGGGTGTGTTGCGAGTTGCTGGTCGGCGATGGCCAGTTTCTTTTCAAAGGTCTTTATTGATGCCTCGAGCGATGGATCGGCATTACCCCCTGACGTTCTAACGACTTTCCAGAAGATCGGAGCGTTAAAATTCATCTGTACACTGACCTTGCCCCATTCTGCCCAGCGATCAACATTGGCGCGCGCTAACGGATCTGTTGGCCAGAACGAGTTTCCAGCGTACTGATTAGCCAGATAACGGAGTATTGCACCTGACTCCCACAGGGGCGGATTATCGCCATCAATAATAGTGGGGATGGTGCCATTGGGGTTCATCGCCAGATAGTCAGGCGTACTATTGACCCCGTACATAAGACCGGCATCGGTACGTTCAAACGCCAGGTCCAGTTCAGCCAGACACCACATAACGCATTGTACGTTTGATGAGCTCGCTCTTCCCCAAACTTTAATCATTGCTACTCACCGCTGCTTTTGTTTACCGTAATTTGCGACTCATAGTTTGCCATTAATAACGAGCTTAGTCAGATAAAATACCGGTTGAGCAGATAGCGTTCTTAAGCCTGCAGAAAACGTCTCTGAGTGGGAAGATCGAGACGGTTGTATCGATAGATGTAAAACGGTGATTGTCACGTTCGGCAAGGCACGTGAAGCATCCCTGAAGATGTGCCCGAAAGTGTGCTTGAAAGTGAGTAGGAGACCAGAGTGTATCTACCGGTGATTGGTGGCAGTCGCCGTGTTACCGAAACCAAATTGCGTGCAGATCTGGATCAGAAGTTATCCCGTTTTTTTTATTAGCCTTTAGCGCATGATCTATATGGTCTGGCTGCTGGTGTTGTCGTATCCGGTGTTGTCGTATCCGTAAGCCTACTGCGATAGCGGCAGACCGTAACTTCACGGCAAAAAACGCTATAAAATTCATTATGTTGTACAACATTGTGACTTTACAAGGAATCGCTGTCGCCTGCGTTGCAATTCGCCAGTTTGGTAGTTAGGTTGATTGTGATCGGGGAAAACTCTCTCCCAACACGCACAACCATCAACCCGTTTACAGGATGTTGATGCCGCAAATTACTATGTTTTGACAGGGGTTAATTGTGAACAAAAGCGATTCGAAAAAGAAAGGCCTGGTGTTTGAAAAAATGGGCATTGGAAACAAAGACTCATTTACCAGCAGCAGAAATAGTGGTCAGGCCCGAAGCAGTCAATCTCGCAAATCAGCAGACAAATCGGGGCGGTCTTCGTCTTATGAAGAATCCCGGGCACAGAATCGCACTACTGACAATGCTTCACAAGATTCACGCTATGGCAAAAAAAGAACGGACACATCTCCATATCGCCGAGGTGCTGATAAGCATGCGCGTGATACCAAACTTGATGGCGCTGAAGACGTAACGATTACCAGGCCACTGTTCACGCCTAAATTCTCAAAAGACGAATCTGACACTGACACTGTCAAGAGTCCGATGTTTGAAAAAATGGGAATCGGCACAGGCAATAACTCCGATACAAAAACGGATAAAGCTTTACAGAGCAAAAGTACTGATTATCAATCCACCGGAAAGACGGGTTTTATCAAGACAGATGATGTGCCGGACGCAACAATTACTTCCGGTGCATTGCATTCAAAGGGTACACAAACGGAAATTGTATCGGTTGATCGAACGGTTGAAAAAGTAGTCGAAGTACCGGTAGACCGAATCGTTGAGGTAGAAAAAATAGTTGAGAAACCGGTAGAGGTGTTCGTTGATCGGCTGGTTGAAGTCGAGAAGGTCGTTGAAAAAATGGTCGAAGTGCCGGTTGAAAAGATCGTAGAGGTAGAGAAAGTCATTGAAAAACTGGTAGAGGTGCCAGTTGAGAAGGTGATTGAAGTAGAGAAACTGATAGAGGTACCGGTCGACCGCAATGTCACCGTTGAAAAAATTGTCGAGAAAGTGGTGGAAGTACCAGTAGAGAAAATCGTTGAAGTAGAGAAAGTGGTAGAGAAAGCGGTAGAGGTAGAAGTAGAAAAAATAGTTGAAGTAGAAAAGCGTGTAGAAGTGCCGGTAGATCGCATCGTAGAAGTAGAAAAGTTGGTAGAGAAGGTGGTTGAAGTACCGGTAGACAAAATAGTTGAAGTAGAAAAGATCGTCGAAAAGCTCGTGGAAGTACCATTCGAGAAATTCGTTGAAGTAGAAAAGATAGTAGAGAAGGTAGTAGAAGTGCCGGTTGAGAAACTGGTAGAAGTAGAGAAAATTGTTGAAGTGCCAGTAGAAGTGGAAAAAGTAGTAGAAGTAAAGGTTGAAGTAGAAAAGCCGGTTGAAGTGCCGGTCGAGAAAATTGTAGAAGTAGAGAAAATCGTAGAGAAGGTTGTGGAGGTTCCGGTAGACAAGATTGTTGAAGTCGAAAGAATTGTTGAGAAAGTAGTGGAAGTACCGGTTGAAAAAATTGTAGAAGTGGAAAAGATAGTAGAGAAAATTGTAGAAGTGCCGGTTGAGAAGCTGGTTGAGGTAGAGAAGATAGTAGAGAAGATCGTTGAAGTAGAGGTTCACAAGCCGGTTGAAGTAGAAGTGCACGTCGACAAGGTTGTAGAAGTGCCGGTCCAGAAGCTGGTTAACGTCGATACCATTGTAGAGAAGGCAATAGAAGTCGAGAAGCCGGTTCCTAAAACACTAAAAGAGCAGCACGTGGTTCAGCAGGTGGTTAACAAGGTAGTTGAAGTGCCGGTTGAGATTGAGAAAATTGTTGAAAAGCCGGTAGAGAAAGTTCGTGAAGTGCAGGTAGGTGTTGAGAAGATTGTTGAGAATGTTATTGACAGAGTTCGAGAGGTAGAGGTTTCTGTAGATAAGATCATTGAGAAGCCGGTAGAGCAAATACTTCACGTTGATCGCATCATTGACCGGGAAGTTGAAAAAGTGAAAGAAGTCAATGTAGACGTAGACAAGATTGTTGAGCGCAAAGTAGAAAATACGGTGGAAGTGCCTGTCAATGTTGAAAAAATCGTAGAAGTAGAAGTAGAGAAAGTCCTCAATCATGATGTGGTTATCGAGAAAGTAGTCGAGCGGGTAAACAAAGTACCTGTAACGGTTGAAAAGATCGTTGAGAGAGCGACCCAGGTACCGGTAGAAGTTGAGGTAAGTGTTGACAAAATAGTTGACCGACCCGTGGAAACCATCAAAGAGGTCGAGGTCAGCGTAGATAAGATCATAGACCGCCCGGTAGAGACCATTAAAGAAGTAGAAGTGGTCTCTGAGAAAATTGTCGAAAAACCGGTTGAGACCATCGTCGAGGTAGAAAAACTGGTCGAGGTTCCGGTCGAGAAAATTGTTGAAGTGGAGAAATTAGTAGAGGTTGAAAAAGTCGTTGAAGTACCTGTTGAGAAGGTTGTAGAGGTAGAGAAGGTTGTAGAAGTAGAGAAGATAGTAGATAGAGTCGTTGAGGTTCCGGTTGAGAAGGTCGTGGAAGTTGAAACCTTTGTTGATCGCGTCGTTGAAGTAGACAAGCCGGTGGTAGAAAGCCGTGCTCGCGTTGAAGTGCCGCCTCCTGTACCACCACCTGTATTGACCCGTGAGTTTGTGAAAACAGAGCGACCTGTATTAACCAAAGGCAAAAGACCTGCGGTATTCGATAGACGAAGAGACTATGAGCTTCGCGATGATCTAAAGTACAAAGGCGAGAAGCGCCGTGAGTCTGAGAGATGGGTCGAGTACGATATAGACGACCCAAGATACATCTCTGATGCTGACAGATGGGAAGCAGAGAAATCCAGCAAGGGATGGTTCTCGGGGCCTGCCAGTATTTTTGGTGGCGGCAACGCAGACACCGAAGACAAACGCGTTAACCTGCAGCGTCGCAAGGTGGATGATCGTCCCATGCTAAAGCCGGGTACCACAGGTTTGGGTAAGCGAGTTGGTGAGACAAGCTATAGGGACGACCAATCAGTGCAGTCGGGTAATAGACGAGTAGTACCTAAGAATTTGACTCGTCCAGGTATCAAGGGACAGGGTTTTATGGGCCTCGGCTATTCCGACAAACGCGATGATTTAACGCTTATAAAAGGCATAGGCCCTGCTACCCACAAGCAACTCAATGATCTTGATATAACCAGTTTTGATCAGCTGAGTAAGCTTACCAACAGCCAGATTGACCGGATACAGCGAGACTATATCGTTGATCGTGACATCCGTGGTCAGGATTGGGCAGGGCAAGCCAGACAGTTGATTAAATCTGAAGTCTGAGCCGATAAAACCACTCCAGGGTAATCCATTGCCAGCTACTTTGTAGCTGGCTTTTTTTTACCCGATGTTTAGGCTGCAGTGCGCGATAGCAGCGGTTCACTGCATTGTGGCCATTGAGCTGTGGGATTTGAATATAGATGGTACTTACGAGCCTGAAAAAGCTGTGTCACGCATTGGAAACTTTCGCGGGTTTAAAGGACCGCAAAGTGCCCAAGTACTAAACCGCTCGCGCGGTATTCCCTTCGAATAGATCTCACCACAATTTAATATCAGATTTTCGGAGACTGTATTTGTAACTGTGTAACGCCTGTGATTCTTTAATCTACTAATGGAAGAATCATGGAAACCCTACAATTGAACAAAGAAGAAATACGAGCAATAGGTGAAAAGCCTGGTGGTGGCGTTAAAACCGAAGAAGAGCTTGGAGAGCTAACGAAAACACTTCGTAAAGCCATTCTCGAAGCAGCGCTCAGTGGAGAAATCACAGAACACCTGGGCTATGAGAAGCATGCTTTTGATGGAAACGGTACCCGCAACAGTCGCAACGGCAAAAGTAAGAAAACCCTCAAAGGTGATCACGGTGAAGTGGAGATAGACATCCCTCGGGATCGTGCTGGTACATTTGAACCGCAGATCGTCAAGAAAGGCCAAACCCGCCTGACAGCGATGGATGATCAAATACTCGCCTTGTATGCCAAAGGAATGAGTACACGCGATATCGTGGCGACCTTCAAGGAGCTCTACGATGTGGATATATCTCCCGCATTAGTATCGCGAGTGACTGATCAGGTGTTGACTCATGTCCAGCAGTGGCAGAACCGAGAACTTGATCCAATCGTCTATCTCGACTGCATTGTGTTGAAAATCCGTGAAAATCAACGTGTTATCAAGCGCTCAATGTATGTCGCACTAGGTGTCATTAATCAAGACTCAATCTCATGACGCTGCAATCAGCCGCAATTTATAAGCTAGAAAATTTGTATAAAATGGAGCACAGCGCCATGCCAGTTTGGCTAGATTATAAATTGTCTCATCCCATGGATTGCTTTGTTATGTGTTTTACCTACTTTGTCAGTAGGGATATCGCCGCAACTCAGCTTGCAATGATGGTTTACAATAGAACCAACTTTCCCACTTTAAGCGGCTAACTTCTTTTTGATGAGGGCCTACATACCATCTGGTTTTTCGCCACTCGAACAATGACCTGGATGCTTTAACTATTTCACCTTGCCACAAAACAGAACCATTACTGTCATATACTTTTAATTGATCATAATATTCAAAAAGAATGTCTTCTTTTTCGTTCTCTGTAACCAGCAACAGAAGAATAGTATCCATGCCAGTAGCCCAGTAATGTTCCAGCGTTCCACGAAACACTTTTGGTACTGCAGCACTACGAATATTCAATCTTCTCTTTGATTCTTTTATATCTTTTATACGTTGCAAGAGTACGTTTATAATTTTACTCAACAACCAGATTAAGCATACAAATAAAATAATGGCGAATGTGTTGCTCATATATGGTGCCCTTTTTTAAAAATAACGCGTGCGCTGTCGGTTGCACGCACTTGTTATGAGCGATCATAACTCAACAAAAAGCAGTGACTCTTGGTAGTGACGAATGCTTGCCTTCAAAGGGCTTACCGTTTTCTACTAGATATTTAAACGCAGATAGAGCATTTGAACCTATTCTACTTGAGATAAGCAACATCAATGGCTCTAACATTTTGCCAAATATACCGCCTTTAAGTACAACTCCAGATTCGGTAGTCAATAGAGTTTCTCCATTGTCTGGCTTTACGGACCATGTATTCTTAGCTGATTTAACTAGTGGAAGATTGTAGCCCTCATAAGTATATGATTGACCCTCTTGCCATGAGACCCAACGCTCAGTTATCACTACATTTTTTCCGATGCGACATGTGCGTTCCGTTCCTACGCCAGTTTTCTGAGTACCTCGGCACTCAGATGAGACAACAGGTTCAGACCACTTGTTCCAATATCATTAGCAGTCGAGGATCGAACCACATAAGCCTCTTCCCAGTTATTGCGATCAAACACAGTGACCGATGGGTCAGTACCCAAGGGTGATCTCGTTGATATCGCTACATAGTCATCAGAAATCGACAATTGGTTTGTACTAAACCCGTCACTACTCGCTCTGGCACTGGATTGAAGGTCCGCAACTTTGCGCGGTGGCTGACCATCTTCAATATCATAGACACTGGCGGTGCCAGATTCAAAGCAGCCTTCCGGCGTCTGCAAAGAACCCGCGACTAAGAGATTGTCACTGGTGGCAAGTGACCAGCCAAATCGACGGTAGTCCTGATTTAACTCACAAGAACAAGTCCCGTTCCAGCCGAAGTTGTCGTCGAAAGGTGCGACGTCTGTACACATTTCCCCGGTGGCGTCTATGGCGGGAATTTCTGATACCTGCACTTGCCCATAAACTGTGTGTGACAGCAAAAAGCAACTGGTGGCAAATACAGTTTGGAATTTCAACACTGTGGTCCTTGCGCGTATTTCGTATGGTTTCACCATATCTTAACGTCATGACGTTAAATGGGCAATTGAGGGCCCTGATTTTGAGAGACAAGCCACATGAAGGCTATTAGGTGGTGGGCTCAGGGATCAACGATAGTGGGTTCGGTCAATGACAGTGTATTTCCGTCCGGGTCCTTGAACCAGGCAACTGAAGCGCCAGCTGGTGACATCCAGATGCCTGAATCATCTTGAGGGAGTCCGGCGTAGGATTCAAACTGCACACCCTGGTCGGTCAGTTCATCTACGCAGTTCCGAATATCGGTTATCTCCCAGCCAAGAACGGTGTAGGGTACCTCGGGAACTGATTCCACTTTTTGTATCCGCAGAGTGGTTGTTCCAAGATCAAATACCATGGCGAACGATGTGTCTGACAGGCATGAAAGCTTGAGTACGGTTTCATAGAAATGGCGAGATTCGGCAGGCCTGGCGGTTGCAATAAATAAGACGGGTTGTCCTGTTAATATCATGGCGTCTCAGCGTTTACCAGCTGCGGTAAAGTTGCCATCTGAAACAGATTGGTATGTGACAGATTGGTGTGCGTATCTGGCGCGGCGGTTCAGGTTGCATGTCAGTATCCGTCATCCTTTAGAGGATCACCACACAGATCAATTACCAGAGAGTGCCACTCAACCGTAAACCATTCCCGGAACATAGTATAGGTGCGATTGGCTGGCCAGTCCTCTTCAAGTTGATGCCAGCCAGCGAGCTCCATTTCGAATAGTCCTTCATAACACTGTTCAATGGTTTGGCTGCCGTCATGATCCATTTCATTTGAGGGTAGCAAGTAGCCCGTTTTTTCACCCTCGACCGTAGGCGTGACACCGCCATCGTTCAGGCTCTCTGCCCAGTCCAGATAGGGTTGTTTAGGTCTCACTATGACTACACAACGGTTGAGCATTGATCTTCCTTTGGTTGGGGATTAGGTTGCGGTTCAGGCCGCGGCTCAGATGAAATTCATTCAGCCACAGAATATCATGGCTCACTTGCCAGGTTTTTAACCTGAAGATTGAAAACGAAGGAGTGTGTTTTGAGCAATTTGAAAACAGTAGAACTTAAGGCTTTTGTACCGTCGAGAGATTTTGAACGATCAAAACAGTTTTATACCGAAATCGGTTTCACCAAAAAATCTGATGCGGGCGGGGTGGCTTATTTTTCGTGCGGCAACAGCAGTTTTCTGTTGCAGGATTTCTATGAACAATCGCTTGCGGAGAATTTAATGATGCACTTGTTGGTTGAAGATGTAGACGCATGGCATCGGCGGATTAGCGCGTCGGGAGTATCGAGTAAATTTGGATCCAAAATATCAGAGCTCACAGAACAGCCGTGGCGGATGAGGGATTTTGTAGTCTCTGATCCCTGTGGAGTGCAGTGGCGAATTGGGCAGAATATTTAGTACTGGTGTGATGATCGACTAAAACGATTAAGTCGCGATGAAAAATTGGCGCCAGTCCGTGGCGCGCTTGAACTCTGTTACCTGACAACAGAGAATGTGTAACGGTTCAGTGCGTGATTAATCAACGCTGTTGTTTTGGTACAGAGGTTATTAATTTCCTGATATTGCTAAACTCTGGCGTCATCCATCATAGTAAGCATGGTTTCAATAAGAGTATTTGCATTGTCTTCGTCTGCGTTATTCTCAACGCACACTTCTACCAGTTCTTCTATGGTCAATCCCTTGTCAAGGATGGCGGTAACGACAGTCTTCATTTGCTGTTCATTCATAGGGTGTTGTCTCTGTCCTCGGTCTGCTAATAAGAAATCGGGACGGAGATTATAAGTCTGAACGCACGTTTGTCAATTGAATCTGCGTTTGAGGTTTGTGCTTTTGTGGTGCGTCGGTTTGAAAGATGACACCCGGTATTTCTGTGGTTTTTGTGGCGCGATAGTGCGGGTTTATTGGATCAATTTACACAGGACTTTTGGCACGGCCATAAGCGACTGTATTCAATGTATTTATATGCCTTGAGTTCTGTAGCTCGTAAGAAAACGATGTCGACTTGTGTTTCTCTGTCACGTGTTGCATTTCGATAACAGGTGCGAATTGTTGAACAACTGATGCAGGCAGATGGCGTGAGCCTTCTGCATTTTTATACCAGTTCAAACTGGCGCAGTTGATCAAATAATTGCGGTCTCAATGATCGGGTTATTATCGACAATCCTTTGGTAATTGAATGGTGTCAAATCAAGAGATCGATATTCACCGTAGGTCAGGTACTCTGCAGTGCCGCGGCCCATAGCCGGTGACTGTTGTAAGCCGTGACCCGAAAAACCATTAAGAAAAACAAAGTTTTTAACCTCGTGGTGAGCGCCCATAATTGCGTTGTGATCAAAGGTATTCATTGAGTAGTGGCCAGCCCACTCGGTTTGAAGTTTTACCGATTCGAACTGCGGCACTCTGGTGGCAAGTACTGGCCAGACGTGGTTCTCCCACAATGACTGGTCCATGGCAAAGTCATCAAAATCTACTGCTGGGTCGATGTCTGCGTGGCCACCGGCCTGGTAAGTGCCACTGCCATTTTCGCGACAATGCACACCGGATGGATCAATCGTCAGAGGCAGGGCTTTTTCAAGCGGATGTTCCGCTTTGAAAATCCAGGTAAAACGTTTGCGAGGTTCAACAGGCACCTCAATGCCTGCCATTTTTGCAGTGACAGCGGCGCGCGGCCCTGACGCATTTAAAACCTGACCACAGGCAATCACTTCACCGGTTTTTAGGGTGACGCTTTCTACCTGTGTGCCATTGGCGTTTCGAGTCATGGCTACCACTTCATTGGATACATACTCAATACCGCGTTCGCGGGCCTGACGCTTCCACCATTCGAAAACCGTGGCACCATCCCAGTAACCCTCGTCAATGGTATTGATTGAGCCGAGAACAATGTCGTCTACGTTGTAGAACGGATAGTGTTTCTTGATGTCCTCCGGCTCCATCAATTGTGTGCCGGCGCCGGCTGCACTTTGCACTTTTTGATTGTCGCGCAGTACATTGGCAAACGCTTCATTGTCAGCCAGATACATGTAACCGAAATTATGAATAGGCAGATCCGGTACGCGCTCGTCATCTCCCATGCGGGTACGAATATTCTTGACAAAATCTGCGGCAAACTGGGAAATTCGAATATTCAGCTCTTCACTGAATTGTTGCCGCATGCAGGAGTTGGTGTGAGCGGTGGAGCAGAATTCATAGTTCGGATCTCGCTCGACTACCAGGACAGAGCCGTTAAAGTCGTCGTTGTCTGCGAGAAACCAGGCAGTGGATGAGCCCATGATAGCGCCGCCGACGATAATGATATCGTACGACGATTTCTTTGGTGCCGCCTGCATATTGCCTTGCTTATTGCCAGGTGCCATCAGGTATCTCCGGTTTTAGATTGCTTTATACTGTTTGTAGCGCGTCGGGTGCAGAAAAATTGTAGTGTCCCACAGCATGCTTCGGTGTGATGTAACAGTAACATGCCGTGGTGTCCCTGTGACGGTCTGACCCAGCCTGTCTTCGTTATCGGTGGTGAGCACCTCGGTTGAAAACAGGTCGTGGCCATACTCCAGAACCACGTCGGTGAAAGTGCCATCGATGCCGAGTCGAGCCTGTGTTTTTGCGTCAGATTTCGCCTCAGATTTCGCCTTGGGTCGGTCATTGGCTTTTAGCATTACTTAGAAGCCCTGCCGATAATGGTCGTAGTCTACTCAATCGCGGTTTTCAATTGTAATTTCAGCGCGTTGTATGCAGGTTTTAGCTCGCAGAGTGTCGCAATGCAATGGTTCCGCGACAGTTGAGTGATGATGCGCTGTTGGCTCTGCGCTACTGTGGGCGGGCTCAGGGTGATCGGTTGATTTGCTGATGCCGCAGGCGGTCGGTAAAAATCGGGTAGTCGGTGCGGGACTTCAGCGATAGCTTCCGGCATTACTCATCATTTGCACATTAATTTCGCGATTGAAGCGATCTGTTGCGGTAAGCTAACTCGGGATAAGCTGCCACAGAAACTATTTAAGCCAATATGTTAGATACCCAACTCCTAAAGCAAGCAGTTGTTACCGCCGCCAGCCTGATTCTGTTGACTACCGGTGCATCAGTGGCTGAAGAGCGACCTGATTCAGTACCTATTGCAGACGCGCATGTTCACTACAGCCACGATTCAGTCGAGTTGACACCGGCGGCACGCGTCATAGAGATCATGCGTGAGGCAAATCTAAAATTTGCACTGGTATCGAGCTCTGACGACAACGGCACTCAGCTGCTTTCAGAAGCGGCACCGGATCTGATTGTTCCGGGTTTGCGTCCGTATCGCAGGCGGGGAGAAATCAATAGCTGGTTTACCGATGCCGCAGCGCTTGCCTATGTTGAAAAACTGCTCGCCACCAACCGATACGCATCGATAGGAGAGTTTCACTTATACGGATCTGATGCAGATCGGGAAATACCACGTCGAATTGTTGAACTTGCCGATGAATACAATTTGATTTTGCACGCTCATTCCGATGCTGATGCAGTAGAGAGATTGTTAGCGCAAAACCCGAATGTAAAAGTGTTGTGGGCTCATGCAGGATTTGATTCGCCAGAAGATGTGTCAGTCATGCTCGACAAGCACGACAGACTCTGGGCTGATCTGGCTTTTAGAGGCGAGGTTGGCAGCGGTGGTGAGCTGTCTTCCGAGTGGATCGCGCTATTTACTCGACACCCTGATCGCATCATGCTCGGTACAGATACCTACACACCGGAACGTATGTACTACATTCCGTCCCATGCAAATGCTTCCAGAGAGTGGCTGGCAACATTGCCCCCGGAACTGGCTGAAAAAGTGGCCTGGAAGAACGCTCACGATTTAATCATGCCGCACTGGCAGGCTAACCGTGTCAATGCCTCTGATGAAGCGACTAATACCGTCATGAATGCCTGCGTTCCCGGTGAAAGTACCGCGATCAAAATCAACGAGTCTCCAATGATGTATATCGAACCTGTGGCGGATATGAAAGTCAGTGAACAGTTCTCTGTGCTTGTCACGGTATGTGGTGACGATCTGACTGATGCATCTTTAACTCTGGATGCGATGATGCCAGCTCATGGTCACGGTATGAACTATTCACCCCAGTACCAGGTTGTTGCACAGACCGATGAATTAATGAAGGTGCGTGTTGATGGCCTGGTATTACACATGCCTGGGAACTGGCAGTGGGTAGTCGAGATGAAGTCTGGTGATAGTAAATCTCGCCATCAGCACGATTTTAGTATCCGTTAGATTCAGATGATACGGCGTCAGTGTTACATCGGGTTCAAGCCGCTGGTGTTTGTGTTGTTGACCAGTGTGTTGCTATTGGCAGTCGTAGTGACTATCGGCCGGGTTGTCCGCGCCGGCGAAAACCACGAACCTGATTTCAGTGATGCAGAAGTGGCGCTTGTTTCGTTGTTTGGTCCCTGGCCGGTCAATATCCCCGCTGATCCGGGTAACGAGTATTCCGGTGTTGGCTGGGTGGAGGAGCTGGGTGAGCAACTTTTTAGCGATACGGATTTATCTGGTGCAGGCGATCTGGCGTGCATCGCCTGCCATCAGCCCGATCAAGGCTTTGCTGAAAATCGGCGTGTTGCTGTTGGTGCTGAACCGCATGTGAGAAATACACAGGGTCTGTTGAATAGCGGATTGCAGCGATGGTTTGGATGGGATGGTGGTGCTGACAGTCTATGGGCCGCAAGCCTGCGCCCGATCTTGTCAGAAATTGAAATGGCTGCGAACATACCGGATCTGGCGACAAGGTTTCGTACTAAGCCCTATGTGTTACAAGCGATAGCGGATTCAAATCAGGCCATTGATGTAGTCGCGTTAACGGATGAGCAGTTTGTGGTGTTTATTGCCAAGGCCATTGCGGCTTACACACGCACACTGGTATCAGGTGAGACCACATTTGACAGATTTCGCACGGCTCTAACGAATAGAGATCAGGCAGGTATCGATGCCTATTCTTATTCAGCCAGGCGCGGTCTGAAAATATTTTTAGGAGAGGCCAATTGCCATGTGTGTCACTTTGGTCCAAATTTTTCAAACGGCGAGTTTCACGACACTGGCAGACCCTTTTTTATCGGGACAGGGCAGGTTGATCCAGGGCGGCATAGTGGTATACAGCGAGTGCGGAAAGATAAATACAATTTGTCGGGCGAGTACAACGGCACTCTTGTCGCATCGGAAATTCGTAAAACCGAGACCGTGAAACTCGGGCAAAATAACTTCGGTGAGTGGCGCACGCCATCGCTCAGGAATCTCACCACTACCGCACCGTATATGCATGATGGCAGTCTGGCTACATTGCGTGATGTAGTGCAGGCATATTCAAACATTGACCCTGATCGATTGCACACCAATGGTGAATCCATTTTAAAACCGCTGGGCCTTGGTTCAGAAGAGGTTACCGACCTGGTGAGCTTTCTGCGGTCCTTGAGCGTATCACCGGGTGGATAGCGGCAGGATTCTGATAATCAATCACTGGTAAAGCCTGAAATAATGACAGCGCTTTAACTGTTCACAATCTGAGTGTAAGAAGGTCTAAGCTAAGGGTCTGCCGGCTTGCGCTAACGCGCCGTGATGGCGCGTTTTTGCTACGCAGAATTCCACAGGCTTGTGGCCTGACTAAAATCGCTTGTAGCCTGACAACAGGATCGTCCGGAGATCATTCATGGCTCTGCCGCTGTTCATAAAAATACTGCCACTACTTAAAGTACTTGCTCTGGGTAGTATCAAATTTGTCGGTATCGGGATTGGTGCCGCTATAGCGCCGGTTTTGACTGCTAATTTTCTCGTTGGCTTGTCCGCCGGAACACCGCTTAAGTACGCCAGGTTTCGGCATAGCAAGGGGCTGTTTACCGAAGAGCAGATCAATGTCATAGAACAGGCTGATCAGTTGGTGCAGGACAGCATCAGCCAGAAAGAGGCGCATCTGAGCCGTGCTGAGGCTCGAGAGTTTCTCAAAGAAGTTCTGAAAGGTACGGCGTTGGGCATGAAGAGAAGTGTGCTGTCTTTGCCCGCAGCGTTTACGCGTTTGGGAAAACAACTGATTGCGGGTATGCGCAAGCTTTTCTCTGCCGCGGGTAAGTAAGTCATGGGTCTAGCCCGGTAGTGATGTAGTGACCAGAGAAATAGAAGCTTCGAAAGGCAGTCTTTATCAACGTGTGGAAGCGCGTTTGCTATCACTGTTGCCGGAGTTTATTACACCCATTCGATTTCGAATACTGTGTGGCTATGTTCTGGTGGTGGTGCTTGGAATTTTTGGCTGGGAGCAAATTACCGCTGCCTGGCGCTACCTGGTAACTTTACTCGCCCCGGTTACTGCGTTGCTGGGGGCTGTGTTTGCGTTGAAGATCAGTGTAGTAGTAGTGTCTTTTTTTACACTGCTGACTAGTGTGGTAAAGATGTTTATGGGGTTTCTGATGATGGTGCTGAAGCCCGGTATTCTTAAAGCTATATTTGTTCCTCAATTGCTATCGCTGCTTGCCTGGGTCCATCGCAAGAGTGGTCGCCTGCAAATCTGGTTTGGAAGAGTCTACGATCGCGCAAAAGGCTGGGCGGATGGGATTGTCGATTGGTGGAAAAAACAGAATTTACTGGACAAGATATTGTTGTCCGGCTTTTTGATACCGCTGCTGATTGTAGTCCTGTTAATTTTCATAATCGAGCGCGCCACGGCAATTTTTGCAGTAAAAAAACTAACCGAACAACTGGTTCAAAGAAGCACGAAATTCACCATCCGGAATTTTCACCGATTACCCGTTATAGGATGGATTCCCGCATCGCTTGCCAATGGAACCAGAAAGATAACCCGCAAGGATGATCGCGACGATTTGGTTGAAGATCTAAAGAATCTGGGTGAAGAAATCTATGAGCCTGAAGCCACTAATAAACCGGAACATCACATGCCATGATGCGTTCGGATATAACGGTTCCTGCTGCGGACTGTGCCAGACACTTGGCCAGACACTTGGCCAGACGCATGGCCAGACGCATGGCAAGCCTGTGACTAATTACTGGATTGTAGAAGTTATAAAAATAGCTACTCTTTTTGTATCTGGCTATTTACTCGGACTGCTCGCTCTGCACAAGGGCGTGAAAGTGAACTATACCCGCAAGATATTTCATTTTTTGTTGTTTTTTCTGCCCGTTTATCTGGCAACACTATTCCCGTTTGACGGTGTATTGATAACCACGTTTTTAAGTGGTTTCATTTACTTGCTTTGCATCAGTCTGATGATAAAGCCGATTCGAGATAGATCGCCGTTTTTAGCCACTGTGTTTGCATCATTTGACAGGCCTGAAGACAGACCGCTGACTCTGCTCTGGATTTTTACCCAGCTATTGGTCACTTACGCTGTACTGCTGGGTGTGCTGAAATGGCTGGGTACGTATGACAAAATCAATCTCATTGCTATCACTGTATTTGTAGCGGCGATTGGTGATGGGCTGGCTGAGCCTGTGGGAGTACGATTCGGGAAGCATAAATATACGGTCTACGCGCTTTTTACGGATAAAAAATATACCCGCAGTATAGAAGGCAGTCTGTGTGTGCTTGTTAGCGGGGTAGTTGGGGTTGTATTGGTGCATCAACAGTTGACAGTGATTCAACTGATGTTGGCATTGTTAATCATTCCGGTTGCGATGACACTGGCCGAAGCATTGTCGCCGCATACCTGGGATGGACCGTTGCTGTACCTTGTTGGTGGCGCTTCAACTGTCGCGGTACTTGAGTTGTCTGATATCGTGATCGGTGTGTAGTACTCTACTTGTTTCTGGCTGGGCACTAGCTGGTTCCACAACGGTAAAGAGTATGATTGCAATTCTTGGAGACTTTAACCCGGCTTTCCCGACGCACCTTGAACTGCAGGCTGAAGTCACCCGGGTTGAGACCCGTACAAACATTGAATGGATCGATACTGATTCAAAAGATGCAGTGCTTCGAGCTGCCCGTGGCACCGCACTGTGGGTTATCCCCGGAACTCCATATAAACGTGATGATGTGGTTTACAGTGCGATCAAAAATGCCCGACTGAACAACCAGCCTTTTCTTGGCTCCTGCGGCGGATTTCAGTATGCCGCCATTGAATATGCCAGAAATGTGGCTGGTATAAATCAGGCAGAGCATGCAGAGATTGCACCTGATGCGAAGCAGCATGTTATTGAGCCACTGCAATGTAGCCTTGTGGCAGAGGAACGTCAGGTGCAGACAGTTGCCGGTACCAGACTTGCCAAAATCTGTGGTACAGATCCGTTCACAGGTTACCACTATTGCAATTACGGATTGTCCGCTGAGTATACTGGTCAGCTAGCGGACGCGGGCATAGTATTCAACTCATACGCAGATGACGCTGGAGTCGAGGGGTTTGAGCTTCCGAATCACGTTTTTTTTGTGGCCACCTTATTTCAGCCTCAGGTGGGTGCAATTGCATCACGTGCGCAACACCCTTTGATTAAAGCCTTTGTAGACGCTACAACCAGTTGATTCTCTCATAAGGTTCGGTATGGTGAGAGTGGTACAGCGCGGCTCTGCTTTTTTGTTTATCAAGGTTTTAGAAGAACGACTATGGCTGACATGCACAATATTTATCAGGTTGATGCTTTCACCGATAAGCTGTTTGGCGGTAATCCGGCGGCGGTTATCCCGCTTGACGACTGGCTGGACGATGCAACCCTTCTGGCAATAGCACAAGAAAATAACTTGTCTGAAACGGCGTTCCTGAAACCTGATGGTGCCGGGTTTGAGCTGCGTTGGTTTACCCCTGCCGCTGAAGTTGCATTGTGTGGTCATGCAACACTCGCATCGGCACATGTGGTGTTCAATCATCTGGATTTTAACGGTGACTCAGTTGCTTTTAGAACTCGCCTGTCCGGAACGCTTGTAGTCACACAACAAAAAGGTTCATTGCTGGCTATGCAGTTTCCAAGTATCGAAGTAAGGCCTTGTGATTGCCCGGACAGTGTAGTGAGTGCATTGGGCGTTACCCCCACTGCGTGTCTGCAGGGTTTTTACTCACAGGATGAGTCAGACTACATTGCGGTTTTTGATAGGGAAGATCAGGTGCGCAGTTGTGATCCTGATTTATCAGAACTTCGGCGTTTATCCAGTCGTGGTTTGATTGTGACTGCAGCCGGCAATGATTGTGATTTTGTCTCCAGATATTTTGCACCGGCATTTGGTATTGATGAAGACCCGGTTACCGGTTCTGCGCATTGTCTGCTGGCGCCGTACTGGGGGCAGCGTCTGTCAAAAGTCGAACTACACGCGCGACAGATTTCCAGACGCGGGGGTGAGATCATGTGCACACTGGGGAGTGATCATGTGATTCTGGCCGGTGCAGCAGTAGACTACCTGCAGGGCCAGATTCGTTATTAAGATGACTTCAGTGCGGAAGCAGCGTTAAGGAGAAAGGATCTATTGCAATGGTATTAAAGCTAAATGTAGATGATCATATAGTCGAAGTAGACGAAGGGCCGTATCTGATGAATTGGTCTGCGACAGAGGATGCTATTGTATTTGCTGAAAAGTTGGTGGCACAATTATCAGAATATAAGGATGTCGCGTGTGAAAAGTTACTGACACTTTACAACGAGACATGGCTGGATGACGAAATAGGTTTAATTGATGAACAAAGATTCAAAGAACTTCTGATAGATCCGTGTTTAACGATTTCCGATGAAATCGGCGCTGCGACGGTCTATTTTAAAGATTCAGATATGTTTGGTGGGCATTGGGTAGAAATAAGTTTGGATAACTTTGAGGTCAGCCACGTGGGAATCATTGGCTAGACTAGCTTTACAAAAAGTTCTAGCCGCATCCGTTGCGGCTGAACCTGGCTATATAGATTGACCCTGTTTTTTTTATCATCGCATGCAGCAGTGATCATTCATTAAAATTAATCTGGGCTTTCATCGCAACACTGCGATCATTCGCGATTTTAAATGCCGATTCAGCATCGCTCAGACCCACCGTATGAGTGATCAGCGGTGCCACATTAACCTGTCCGGTAGACATTAACTGTACCGCGGTATGGAATTCTTCATGAAATCGAAAAGATCCGCGCAGATCAATTTCTTTGGCCGTCAGTTGCATCATGGGTAGTGACATGTCTCCGCCCAGCCCTAATTGCATTAGGACGCTGCGGGGCTTGAGTGCTGCGATACCGCCTGTCAGTGCCTGTACGTTGCCGGTGCATTCGTACATGAC
>CAZQKJ010000011.1:14798-24229 GCA_964593315.1 uncultured Granulosicoccaceae bacterium | reverse complement strand
GTTGTATACATCTGGGTGTGACCGAAAAACATTCGGTGCCGGTTGGGTTAAACCGGTTGTTTGTGGAGGCGGATGTCAAGATCGCGACTGGTTTGGTTGAGCCACACTTTATGGCGGGTTACTCCGGGGGGCGTAAAGTGATCGCACCTGGTGTTGCTCATCATGAGACTATTCGAACATTTCATAGCGCGCGATTTATGGAACATCCGCTGGCAACCTCTTGTGTGCTGGATGGTAACCCGTTGCACGATACACAGCTGGAAATTGTGCGCATGTTGCGTGGCTCGGTTTTGAGCTTGAATACGGTACTGGATGAGCACCGTAATCTTGTTGCCGCTACTTTTGGAGAGGTGATTGAGAGTCATCTTAAAGCGGTAGAAATTGCACGTGACAGCTGTGAATTAAAAGTTGGCAGAAAGTACAAAACCATTCTGACATCGTCAGCAGGCTATCCGCTGGATAAAACCTACTATCAAACGGTGAAAGGAATGGTAACGCCTTTGAGTATTCTTGCAGATGGTGGTGATCTGATTATTGTTTCCGAATGCTCTGAGGGATTTGGGTCTGAAGAATTCTGTGAAGCGCAAAAACGGCTGGTGGAGCTGGGACCGCAAGGCTTTTTGAAATCGATTGCTGAAAAATCACTGGCGGATATTGATGAGTGGCAGACCGAAATGCAGTTAAAGCCCATGCGCGTAGGAAGGATCAAGCTATACGCGCCAAAGCTCGGAGCTGATCCTTCTGGCATCACGGGTGTTGAATCAGTCAATGATATTGCAGCATCGGTGCTTGAGAGTATTACTCGTCACGCTGATAACGAAGTGGCGGTCATACCAGAGGGACCGTATGTGGTGCCCTTTGCCTGATAGTTATATGGGCCTGATAGTAATACGGGCCTGATAGCAATATGGGCCTGAACATAGATATAGCTGTGCGTTGATGGCTGAATGGGTTTATGAGTAATTTAAAAAAAAATATTGAACGAATTGATCTTGAGCCTCTCGGTGGTATAGCGGGTGATATGTTTGCAGCTGCGTTGTTTAATGCGGCACCGTGGTTATATGATGAATTTGTCAATGATCTTGATGTTTTATCCGTAACGGGTTTATCTGTGACGCTTGAAGACAGGATGTCTAACGGATTACTGGCGAAGCATTTTACTGTATCTCAGGACACCACTGTAAAACCGCCTCGTACGCTTGCAGCAGTAGAGGCTTTCTTTAAGCCGCTTGCGCTCAACGCCAAAGTGGTCAGACATGTGCTCGGTGTATTCACGCTTCTGGCTGGTGCTGAGGCAAAAGTGCATGGTAAAACTATTGAGACGATTCACTTTCATGAAGTATCGGATTGGGATTCAGTGGTCGATATACTTGCGGCTGCGGGCATAATTGCAAGGCTTGATTGTAATCTGTGGCGCGTCGGGGCCTTGCCGCTGGGTGGCGGCAGTGTCAATACTGCGCACGGCGATATTCCTGTGCCAGCACCTGCAACGGTTGCCCTGCTTGAAGGTTTTCAATGGCATGACGATGGGGTTGGTGGCGAACGCGTAACGCCAACGGGAGCGGCAATTCTTGGCTATTTGCAGGCCCAAAATTCCACTGCTGCGGCACAGTCTGCACCATTGATCGCAACAGGTAGTGGTTGTGGCACCCGCGAACTTGAGGGCCGGGCTAATCTGTTAAGGGTGATGCTATTTGGCCGTGATGGTGATACCACAACTATCAGGGATGACAATTATCTCCTGTCTGATACCGTTGTCAGAATCAGTTTTGAAGTAGACGATATGACTGCTGAAGAAATTGCCTATGCGACCAATAAGCTGCGCGATTCAGAAGGTGTTATTGATGTGGTTTGCATCAGCATGCATGCCAAAAAAAATCGAGTGGCAACCGGTATTAGAATACTGGTGTCACCGGATGAGTCGCAAGTTATCATCTCCAGGTGTTTGTCACTGACTTCAACACTCGGTGTCAGATATGAAAATATTAAGCGCAAGCTGATACAGCGTTCTTTAGTTACAACACCGGATGGCAAAGCCAAGCTTGCCAATCGTCCGGAAAATACTTTTACGGCTAAAGCTGAAAGTGATGATTTATACGCGACCGAGTCTTTGGGTCAAAGGCGTGAGTTGGCCTCTGGAATCCAGACGGCGGCAGGTGATGCTTGGGCGGCTACTGTACCTGTGCGTGCCCACTCAAATGCCCGGTCAAATGCCTGGTCCAATGATAGTGAAAGTGAAAAATCATGAGCGTGGAACTGCTGACAAAATTATTGACTGCTGAAACACGGCCGCTCTATGTTGCCTTGAGTGGAGGGATTGACAGTCTCACCCTGATGACCTTGGCGGCTACTGTAAGGATGTCGCCCACTACGGCCATCCATGCGGTCTCGGCAGCCGTGCCTGAAGAGGCGACCGCACGTAACCGAGGTTTAAGTGTTGAGCACAACTGGAAATTGATTGAAATTGATGCCGGTGAATTTGAAAGTTCGCAGTATGTTTCTAACCCGGTGAATCGTTGCTACCACTGTAAGAGCCATCTCTTTGATAGCATGCTCAGAACTATTCGGCAGGGTGGTGAAGATAATGCCGTTATCGCGACCGGTACTAACACTGATGATTTGGGAGATTTCCGACCAGGTTTACAAGCTGCCAGTGAAAGAGATGTCTGGCAACCCTACACGGATGCCGGAGTTGATAAGGCGTCCATTCGGACTATTGCCCGGCAAATTGGTTTGGGTGAACTCTCGCAGCTACCAGCACAGCCTTGTCTGTCAAGTCGCATTGAGACCGGTATTAGTATCAATATAGATGATTTAAAGTTTGTCCATAAGGTAGAGTCGAAAGTGACCAGTCTTCTCGGGCCGGGAGATATTCGTTGTCGTATTGTCGGTGGCGGAGTGATTGTGCAATTGCCGGATGCCAGTGTTGCGTTTAGGGATACTGTCGCCTTTGAAGAAGTCGAACGAGCGATAGTGAAACTATGTGATAACCACGAACGTCAGTTGTTAGATATCGTGCATTATCAAATGGGCAGTGCGTTCCTTCGCGGTGATACCCGGTCTGTTGATGCGAGCCGGTAATGGCAGATGACGAGACCAATTTTGATTGGCAGCGAGCCGCTCGTACCGGTATTGCGGAGGCAGTGCTTTGCGGCCACAAAACACTTGAGCAGATTGTGTCGATTATTGCTGCCGCGCAAGAGCGACGACAGTCGCTGTTACTGACACGATTATCCAGTGAACATGCAGATGCATTGTGTTTGGAGTTTGACAACATTGACTGGCATCACTCGTCGGGTACAGCTTTTTTAGATAACGGCTTAAAAGTTCCGGTGGAATCCGATTGCCTGATAGTGACAGCGGGCACTTCTGATGTCGCTGTTGCAGAGGAGGCGCGCCGTACTTTACTGTTTAACGGTCTGCGGGTGAAAGTAATCAATGATTGCGGTGTAGCCGGTTTGTGGAGACTTACTGACCGACTGGACGTGCTCCAACGTGCACCTGTTATAATCGCGGTAGCAGGAATGGAAGGGGCATTGTTTTCCGTGTTGGCGGGATTGGTGCCCGGGCTGATTATCGCAGTCCCGGGATCGACAGGTTACGGGGTCTCGGAGCACGGCAATGCCGCTTTAAGCTCGGCGCTTGCGAGCTGTGCACCGGGTATTGTAGTGGTCAATATAGATAACGGTTTTGGCGCTGCATGCGCTTTGCTCAAATCCATACGCGTTTAAGATATTGTCCTCCCTCGGTGAGTTGCTTTTCGATCAGGACTGAAATCAAAACTTTGGTTGTAGTTTGCACGCGAGTTTTTTATTCATTTTTAAGTACAGTCGGTGCTGCGAGAGCAGGCCTTACCAACAGAGAATCTTATGGCTCAGTCTGCAGGTCAGTCAGTTGTTTTAGTTAATCCGGTTTATGCACCAACGCAAGCCAGGCTTGAAGAGAATTATAAGGTTCACAAGCTGTGGGAAGCTCAGGATAAAGCAGAGTTTCTTAAAGATCATGCGGCTGAAGTTCGTGCAATTGTGACGGACGGCGGGTCTGGTGCCAGTGCTGAACTGATCAGGCAACTACCGAACGTTGAAGTGATCACCGTGTTCGGTGTCGGGGTTGATGCTGTCGATCTGGATTACTGTAAGGCGAATGGTATTCGCGTAGGTAATACGCCAGATGTATTAACTGATGATGTCGCCGATCTTGCACTTGCACTATGCCTCGCGACCTACCGACGAATTCCGTTTGGCCATGAATATGCGTGCGCTGGAAAATGGGTAACTGACGGACCTGCCCCGTTAACTACCAGGTTTGCGGGATCTTCTGTTGGTATATTCGGCCTGGGTCGGATCGGTCAGGCCATTGCCACAAGACTCGAGGGCTTTGGTTGCAAGATAAGTTACTGTAATCGCAACCAGAGAAATGACGTTGAGTATCAGTACTATGCTGATGTGGTGGCAATGGCTGCGGCGGTGGATTGCTTTGTAATAGCTGTCGCACCGACTCCTGCAATGGCAGGGGTGGTAGGAAGTGACGTGCTTTCTGCATTGGGGCCAACCGGCTACCTGGTTAATATCTCGCGTGGTTTGGTTGTCGATGAGTCAGCACTGGCGACAGCGGTAAAAGCCGGGACGATTGCGGGTGCCGGATTGGATGTATTTGAGAGCGAGCCTAAGATTCATGAGCAGTTAATTAATCTACCCAACGTTGTTTTACAGCCTCATGTAGCCAGCGGCACCAGTCAGACCAGAACAGCGATGGGTGATTTAATGCTTGAAAATATGGCTAATCATTTCGAAGGCAGAGAGCTGACTGCCTTTGTCGCCTAGCAAAAGTTAGTGTTCCAGGAAGGCCTGGACCAGATGGTGTTGAGTGATTCAATTTGATTGTCATTGGGATAGACAGAAGGAAGATCTACTGGTGGCAACGCGGAGGTATGTATGAAGATCCTGTTGATAGATGATCACAGTCTGTTTGCAGAGGGTTTGCGTATTCTGCTTAATGATTTTGATAAGGCTCTTGATATTGTTTGCTGTGAGAGCTGCGAGATGGCGCTTGGGCAAGCTGAGCTTGAAAAAGTTGAACTGATACTGCTGGATTATTTTCTACCGGGATTATGTGGAGTAGAAGCGCTTGCCAGCTTGCGTGAGTGCTGCCCTAATTCTCGTATAACTGTAGTTTCTGCACTGGATAATCCAAAAGATATTCGTCAAATTATCGAGGCTGGTGCAGCCGGTTTTATACCGAAAACTTCAACTTTTGCCGAGTTATCCAGTGCACTTAACTTTGTGCTGGAGGGTGGAACTTATCTGCCGCCTGAAGTCATTCCAGGCAAAAATCTTAATCGTACTAAAATGGGCAGTGCTACAGGTCAAGGTGGGGGAAAGGTGAATGATGCCGAGTCCGCTATCGATAAGCTGTCAAAGCGTCAGCGTGAAGTGTTAATGCAAGTGGTTCAGGGCAAGCCGAACAAGGTGATTGCCCGTACCTTGAATATCTCCGAACACACCGTCAAGGCACATATATCGGCATCATTTAAATTGTTGGGTGTGAAAAATAGAACCGAAGCGGTTTATGCTGCAGCAAAGCTCTCCAGAGATGACTTACCTTAATATTCCGCACTGCGTGGAGATGTGTCCTTTCGGACAGAGATGACGGCTGGCGCGCCTGGAACGAGTCTTTAAAAGTGTGCGCTACGTTGCGTAGCGCACGACCAAATTTAATTTCTTTTGGACAGCTGACTTATTTTGCCGCTTTCATCGCGCTGAAGTAGGCCGCGATGTCTTCCATATCCTGAACACTTAAGCCTGCGGCCATAGGTGCCATGATGGTTGATTGAGCCCCTTTGCGCTCACCACTCTTGAAGGCCTTTAGCTGAGCTACCATGTATGCGGCTTTCTGGCCTGCGAGGTTAGGGTAGGTAGGAGTGATAGCGACACCATTGGCGCCATGACATGCTGTGCATGCCGCCGCCTTGGCTTGTCCTGCTGCGGCATTGCCAGCTGCGTGCAGACCTGAGCTTGCTAACAGTGCGAATGTGATAACCAGTGCTTTCTTCATTTTAGTATCCCGAAGTAATGAGTACATCAAGTGTGGGTATATCGTAGACGATATTCAGCGTACGCAGCCTTAACGAGCAGCCGGGCAGATTGCCAGGCTGCTGCTGCAGGTGTAGTGTTAGCCTTTCTTGTCTTCAGCGGCCTGCGCGATGATCACTTCAGCCACATTGCTCGGACATGGTGCATAGTGTGAAAACTCCATAGAAAACTGTCCTCGTCCAGAGGTCATGGTTCTCAAATCACCGATGTAACCAAACATTTCACTGAGTGGTGCATCAGCTTTGACACGTACGCCTGTGACACCCGCTTCCTGGCCCTGGATCATGCCACGACGTCTGTTCAAATCACCGATGACATCACCTACGTGATCATCTGGCGTGAACACGTCGATCTTCATGATCGGTTCCAGCAGCTGTGGGCCTGCTTTAGGCATTGAAGCCCGGTAGGCGGCCTTGGAGGCAATTTCAAAAGCGACTGCCGAAGAGTCAACTGCGTGAAAGCCACCGTCCATCAGTGTGACCTGAAAATCAAGACACGGATAACCGGCCAGTACACCGTTATCGAGGCTGTTCTTAAAGCCTTTTTCAACCGCTGGCCAGTACTCACGCGGCACGTTACCGCCGGTGACTTTCGATTCGAAAGTAAAGCCTGTGCCAACTTCTGCGGGTTCGATAACGTAATCGATCTTGGCAAACTGACCAGAACCACCGGTTTGCTTTTTGTGTGTGTAGCTATCTTCGATTCTCTGGGTAATCGTCTCGCGGTAGGCGACCTGTGGTTTACCGACTTCCACATCGACATCGTGAGTACGCTTCAGGATATCGACTTTAATATCGAGGTGTAATTCACCCATACCCTTAATGATGGTCTCTCCGCTTTCTTCGTCAGTCTCAACGTGGAACGAAGGATCTTCCTGAACCATCTTGCTCAGTGCGAGACCCATTTTTTCAGAGCCACCCTTATCTTTTGGCGATACGGATATCGAGATTACCGGATCCGGGAACACCATGGGTTCAAGTGTTGCAGGATTCTTGGGGTCAGCCAGTGTGTGACCAGTTTGCACATTCTTCATACCTACGATCGCGACGATATCGCCCGCCTGAGCGCTGTCGAGTTCTTCACGTGAGTCAGCATGCATTTCAACAATACGGCCAATACGTTCAGTCTTGCCTGTGTAGGTGTTCATCACATTGCTGCCTTTCGCCAACGTACCTGTATAGATGCGTGTGAAAGTCAGTGCGCCATAACGGTCGTCCATGATTTTGAACGCCAGCGCTCGCAGCGGCTTACCTGGATCAACAATCGCAAACTCACCAGTTTCATTACCTTCAAGGTCAACTTCTGGCTGAGGCTTTACTTCAGTCGGGTTTGGCAGATAGTCGACTACTGCGTTGAGTACATTCTGAACCCCTTTGTTTTTGAAGGAGCTACCGCAGAAGGTCGGGAAGAATGCAAGATCGATTGTGCCTTTGCGAATACACTTCTGGATGGTTTCCATATCCGGCTCTTCACCTTCAAGGTACTTTTCCATCGCGTCGTCGTCTTGCTCCACTGCAGTTTCTATCAGCTTCTCGCGATATTCTTCTACTTTGTCGGCCATGTCGGCAGGTGGATCGACAATCTCGTATTTCATCGGATCACCGGAGTCATCCCAGATCCAGGCTTTGCGTGTCAGTAGATCAACTACCCCCGAGAACTGATCTTCGATACCGATTGGCAGAGTCATTATCAGTGGTACCGCACCAAGAACATCTTCGACCTGTTTGGTCACACGGTAGAAGTCTGCACCCATGCGGTCGAGCTTGTTGACGTAGATGATTCGTGCCACGCCTGATTCGTTAGCGTAGCGCCAGTTAGTTTCTGATTGTGGTTCTACACCACCTGATCCGCAAAACACACCGACGCCACCGTCGAGTACTTTTAGTGAACGGTAAACTTCAATCGTAAAGTCAACGTGCCCCGGAGTATCGATGATGTTCAGTCGGTGGTCGTTCCAGAAGCAGGTAGTCGCTGCGGACTGAATAGTAATGCCGCGCTCCTGTTCCTGATCCATGAAATCCGTGGTGGCTGCGCCGTCGTGAACCTCACCAATTTTATGAATCTTGCCAGTCAGCTTCAGTATGCGCTCAGTGGTCGTGGTTTTACCCGCATCGACGTGAGCGAATATCCCTATGTTTCGGTAAAGCGTTAAGTCAGTCATTTAAAGTCTCAAAATAAAAAGCACCGGTGGGTAACACCAGTGCGCGTACGGTGCAGGCGTAGTCCAGACGGGCTGTGCGCCCTTAGAAACAGAGCTTGGGTGTATGGCCACGCGTGTATAAGCATGAGTTGCTGTCAGGCGACTAATATCGCGTATCGCAGCAGTCAGCGAATCCGGGGAGAAGCGTTTGCTATCAAAGCAAAGTGCACAAGTTGATTAAGCAACATATCCGGTTGAAGCGGCGGCTTGCTAGCGCTGCGAAATATAGGCGAACAAACGGTTTTTTTCAACTTTTAAACAGACAGATTGCCCGTTTTTGATTGCGATTGTCGAGATCTGGTCAAGGACGGTGCAAATCTGCCGAAACCCCGGTAGCCAGAATTTATGTCCTGGTGACGATCTATCGCCTCCGGCAGCTAGAAATGTATCCGCTCTATTGGGAAAACAGGGACTCGCAGTTGAAAACAGGAACCTTGAAATGGCTTTGCCTTCTGCTGGCGTTGGGCTTTAAACCGGCGCTAGCATCGTCTGTCGACTGTGATCAATCCATGCACACTCGTTTGGAAACCGTTATTTGTGAAGCGCCGGCTTTGCGGGCACTGGATAAAGAGCTTGCAATGACTGTAGAAAAGGCAATGGAACATGGCCTAATGCAGCCAGCGGAAGGGCGAGAATTACGCAATCGTATCGCCCGCCGTTGTTACCGAGAACCCGATACCAAGCTGTACGCCTGTCTGCTGGCAGCCGAGGGCGAGGCTCTGGAGGAGGTTATGTTGCGATTTGACAACTCTGTGCTTTTGCATGAACCTGCGGGCGGTAATAAACCGCGAGCGACGGATATATCGACCTTGCTCAACCGCCAGTTAGTCATTGCTGCACGCAATCTATCCTCAAACGAAGATCCGACTCTTACCGTGGCCACACTGGTTGCGATGATCGAAGAGATTCGTAAAAAAGAACCCGATGGTGTTCAATCGAATCGACAGGCGTATCAGGTGCTGTCTCGTCTGAAGCAGGCGTTAGTGTCTGGTTGCCATCATGCGGTCTACGGTAAAAAGTGGCAGGAATTACTCACCAAGAGCGAGTTAAGTTGCCCGGAGTCTGTGAGGCAACATTCTGAGATCTACAGTCTTTCTGATAAGTTCTAGGCTTTTTCTTCTAGTCGACTTGTTCTGGTC
>CAZQKJ010000011.1:0-14698 GCA_964593315.1 uncultured Granulosicoccaceae bacterium | reverse complement strand
GTCGACTTGTTCTGGTCAGCTTGCTCAATCTGCTTGCAGATAATGCGTCATTGAAAAATACGGATGGCAAAATTAGCGGAAGAACCTGCGGCTTCTGAAAACATGCTTCTGTCTGTTCGGCATCAGCGCTTGCCGCCACAATGATATAGTGATCTTCAAAACCCTAACACTATAGATCTATATGAATTACTGCCTGCTGTTCGATAGTGATGGCACATTGGTCGACAGCGAGGCTATCAATCAGCAAGCTATGGCTGACGAGCTTGCCGTGCTGCACATCATTGAAGATCCTCAGGTCTTATTAAATCGCTATCGTGGCTGGCAGATCACGGCAGTTTTGGAAGATCTTGGGGCACGTCACGGTCTGAACTTTGATCATGCATTCGAGCAACGGTTTCGAGCTCGGGCAAGTGCGTACTTCGACAGCGACTTGCAGCCGATACCTAATATTGAAACAGCATTGCTGAAATTGCAGGATGAAAAATGCGTTGCTTCAAATGCACCCATGACAAAGTTGCGCCAGGTTCTGGCTAAAACTGATCTTGCAAAGTTCTTCAACGCCAGGCTCTTCAGTGCTTATGACATCAAGGCTTTCAAGCCTGATCCTCAGCTGTTTTTGCACGCCGCCGGTGCAATGGGCTTTGAGCCTTGCCAATGCATTGTAATAGAAGACAGTCAGGTTGGTGTTCAGGCGGCTCTTAGTGCCGGTATGCAGTGCGTGTGTTATTGCCCGCACGAAAAGCCTCCGACACTTTCTGATAGTGTACTGATGGTTCGCGATATGCTTGAATTACCGGATGCCATTGAAATGCTTAAAAATCGTCGACTATCCTAGCTCTGTCGATCTCTCACCGATCCGTTTTTTTGTAGCACGACTGCAGGTGTTGCCAGTTTCGGTTGGTATTGGAACAACAGGTTTTCTCTATGGCTCCACTTCACTAGCGAGTATGAGGCGGTAAATTGGGGAAATCGGCCACAGCACCGTGCGAGCTCTGTGATCGGCGACTCTACCTGACCGATCACCACCTGATACCGCGTAAGTTACATCGGCGAAAGCACTACAAGAAGCATTTCAGCAAAGATGACTTACAGCGCACGATAGCTGTCTGCCGCCAGTGTCATAGTGGACTGCACAAGCTCTATGATGAAATGCATCTGGGTAAATGGCTGAATACGCTTGAGAAATTGCAGAATGATCCGCTTGTAAAGAAACATATCGCCTGGGTGGCGCGGCAGCGCGTTGGTTGTCAATGAACTACAATCAGGATTCTTGTGGTGGTCAGGCTTCGTCTGATGCACCGGCACTACATCATTTGTAAATATATTCTTAAATAGCGACTCAAGAATAACCAGTTTGAATAATCCGCTTGAACCAACTCGTGTTGAATTTCCGGACATACTCTCCTGGTTGAGAGAAACCATGTTGGTTTTTCGGCGCCGGCCTGTGTTGTTTCTGGTTGTTTCGCTGGTGTTTTATTTCGCTTGCTACAAAATGAGAATAACTGGCTGGATATCTTTTTTTATCGCGTTACTTATGTGTCAGATTGCGCTGGTGGTGTGTATCGTGATCGCCCGTGGTGCAGATGAATCGCGCAGCCTGTCAGTCAATCTTTGGTACCAGAGCTTGCTTAATAGTATTGCGCCGGTGGTGGTGCTCTCGGGCTTTTATGTTTTGCTATGGGTAGTTGCAGCAAAGGTTGCCAGCCTGTTGTTGCTAGATAGCGTACTGTCGGAAAGTGATGCGCCACCTGCAATCGAAATACTTCAGTGGTTGTATCCAGGCACCATATCGTTTTTTGTTGTCTACATAGGGGTTATGGTGACCACCATGTGGTTTCTGCTGCCAATCACTATTTTCCACAAGCTGGGATTTATCGATGCAATTAAGTTTGCAAAGCAAGGTGAGCGCATTAATTTCCCTGTGATAGCTGCTGCGAGCTATCTGCCCTTCATGACTTTTTTTGTACTTTTCGTTTTTAGCGAGCTGGCACTAGTGGTAGCGGTGCTCGCGCTGCCACTCTTTGCCATATACATGTACGTCAGTTTCAGACATGTCTATATGGGGCGTAAGGAAAGTGAACCGCAAACGGTCGAAGTGATAGATGCGGTGACAGAGGGCAGCTGAGATTTCAGCCGCAGTTTCATTCTATTCGGTGAGCAGATCATTGGTTAATATGGCTGGTGGACTGCTCAGGCAGATTGATGAATTCAATCTTTTCATGCGGCAGTCACTGAGTATCAGCTGGTACGCTTTCGTCTGCTGCGGCGCTTGGCATTGCCGGAGACCGATCCACCGGCAACACTCATGTCGCCGTGTAGTTGTGAAGTAGCACCTACAGAAACTTCTCCCAACTCTGCAATGATTGCTTCAAGCGTTGGTGTTGGGCCACCTTCGTAGTTATCCAATGCGTCTTTCATGGCGCGAATGTGCTCTGGAGACGTGCCACAACATCCACCGATAATTTTTGCACCGGCATCGAAAGCCAGCTGCGCGTAGCGGCCCATTAACTCAGGTGTGCCGTTGTACACGATCTTGCCGTCGACGTACTCCGGAATGCCGCAGTTAGCTTTCGCTATAAAGGCCGGAGGCTCCTGGAAATCTTTACAGCTCTTCTTCATGTTCATCATCGCGGCAACTACTTCTGCGGCACCTACCCCGCAGTTTGTGCCACAACCGGTAAGTTCAGGCAGCATCTCTGAAGCGAGCTTTACAATGTCGGCTGCAGTGACACCCATCATTGTGCGTCCGTTAGTGTCGATGCTCATACTAAACACTACCGGCAGGCCGGTTGTTTTAGCACCCATAAAGGCCGCACGAGCTTCTTCAAGTGATGACAGAGTTTCAATCCAGATGATGTCGGCCCCGCCGTTGGCCAATGCCTGAGCTTGTTCGGCGAAGGCCTCAGCTGCGGCTTCAATTGACAGTGTGCCAGTAGGCTCAAAGATTTCACCGGTCGGACCAATGTCTCCCGCGACAATGACTCGACGTCCGGATCTGTCGACTGAATCACGCAACAGCTTGGCAGCACGCTCATTGAGTTCTGAAACACGTTTCTCACCACCGTGCAATTCCAGTCGGTAGCAGTTGCCCCCAAATGTATTGGTTAAAACAAGATCAGAGCCTGCTTCGATAAAGCTCTCATAGTGGCGGGTGACACGATCCGGGTGATCAGCGTTCCAGAACTCAGGAGAGTCACCGGTTTGCAATCCCATACTGAACAGATTGGTCCCTGTTGCGCCATCGGCCAGCAGGAATGGCTTTTCCTGCAGCATGTCTGTGATTATGTTTGTCATTGCTTTGATTTTACTGTCGTAACTAAAGGGGAAATCGAGAGGTGCAGATAACTGCGTATTATCGTGCTACGCTGGTTGCGATTTGTATACCATCTGTACAAATTGTCAGTTCTGTCTTCATTCAGGCCGGAGATCGCGTTGCATCGTGCAAACCCATCAGATGCGCAAATCAGCATCAGTCATCTCGACTTCACTGACACTGAGTCTATCAACATTGCTACGGTTGCATCGGAATTGGTTCAGGGAACACGAGAGTGTGGCTTTATCTATATTCGAATCAGCGACGCACACGCCAGCATAATAGAGGCAGTGCGATCGGCACAGCGCGGCTTTTTTCAACAGTCACTCGCAGATAAAAATCAGATCGCCATCGATAAGAACAACCGTGGTTATTTAGCTCAGGGAATGGCTCAAATGCACGGTGCGGTTCGAGCGGATCAGAAAGAGGTCTTTTTCTGGGGCAGAGAAGCTAGCGAGGATGATCCGGATGTCGCGGCAGGTTTGCCATTGTGCGGGCCAAACCAGTGGCCGAATATAAGCAACTTTCGCAATGCATTAGAGGACTACTCTGTCATGGTGAAGCAACTTGGTGATAAGTTGCTGCAGATTATTGCAGTAGCACTTGGTGCACCGGCTGATTTTTTCAAACCCTATTATGAAAGGGAGATGCTGCGTGGACAATTGTTGTGCTACCCGCCCACCGACAGTCATCCGGATCAGTTCGGGGTAGCGCCACATAGTGATTTTGGCTGTATTACGCTACTGCTACAGGAGACAGCAGGGCTTGAAGTATTGTTTCCCGATGGTCAGTGGGTTGCAGCGCCACCGTTGGAAAATACACTGATTATTAATATAGGGGATCTGCTTGAACGCTGGTCAAATGATCGCCTGCCATCAACAAAACACCGGGTAAGAAACATCAGTGATCAGGAGCGCTATTCGATAGCTATGTTTTATGATCCGAACCCAGGCGCTGTGGTAGATCCACATCATCTATCGCCAGAGCAGGTGTCTAAGTATTCACCGGTTTCGGCGGCAGAGTATATCCTAAGCCGCAATAAAGACGCTTTCTCGCACTATAGTACAGATTAAAGTAATCCATCAGCTGCAGGTCTCTTTGGTTTAAAAACTAGAGAGATCTTTGCATATAAATGCTGAGTGGGTCGGCACTATAGTCTGCAAAAGGTTCGCACTCGATAAATCCGTGTTTGCGATAAAGTGCTCTTGCAGGCTTAAACGATTGCAGTGATCCTGTCTCAAGATAAAGTGTTTTATAGTGGCGAGTTTTGGCGAGATGAATTAAATGCAGTAGCAGTTGCGATGCGACACCTTGATACAAATAACGATCTCGAGTGCGCATAGATTTGATTTCGGCATCGCGGATATTTAACTGTTTTATCGCAGCTATACCCGCAAGTTCATTGTTGATCCAGGATGAGAAGACAGTCACCGATGGATCGCGCAGGGCTTGAACATCCAGTGCGTGCATTGATTCAGCCGGTGACTGTTTGGCCAAATCCTGAAGGTGTGCCTCTATGAGCTTCCGGACGTCAGGCCTGTTGAGGTCATCTGGTTTGATCTGGGCGGGATGATTTTTCTTCAAATGTAGGTAGCCTGTGCGACTCTGCCGGAGACTCTCGGTAAATCTTAATGGGTGGTGGGGGCTATACCGGGTTAGACAGCAGCGGGCGTGGTGTTATGATTGAGGTCCACAAGAGGAGAGGAAAAATGAAATTTAAACCTGCACTTATTGCGGCTGCCACCGCACTCACGCTGAACGCGTCTGCCGCACTGGCTGAGAAATGGGATATGCCCATGGCCTATGCCGCCACTAATTATCATTCCGAACACGGAGTCATGTTCGCGGAAAAGGTCAGGGAATACACTGATGGTGAGCTGGAGATTACCGTACATGCGGGCGGATCGCTGTTTGGCGGTGCGGATATCAAACGTGCTATCCAAACTGGCCAGGCGCCAATTGGTGAGCGAATTATGTCGGCTCATGCCAATGAAGAGCCACTGCTGAACTGGGATAACCAACCGTTTCTCGCCACTACCTATGAAGATTCTGCCAAGCTCTGGGAGGCCGCGCGTGATACGGTCAACGAAACTCTGGGTGATATGAATCTGGTGGCTCTGTACACTTGTCCGTGGCCCGGACAAGGTTTTTACTTCAAGAGTGAAGTGGGTTCCAGTGCTGATGTTTCCGGTTTGAAGCTACGTTCATACAATGCAGCGACAGCCACAGTGATTGAAATGCTGGGTGGTACCCCGGTTCAGATAGAAGCCGCCGAACTGACACAGGCTTTGGCTACCGGTGTTGCAGACGGATTTATCTCATCCGGCTCCACAGGGTATGACAGAAAGGTGTGGGAGCATCTGTCGCACTACTATAAAGTCAATGCATGGTTACCGCGCAACTATGTGATGGTTAACAAAGGGGTTTGGGAAGCGCTTGATAGCGAGGTGCAAGCCGGATTGCAGAAAGCGGCGGATGAAACCGGCGCTTCATGTACTGCTAAATCTCAGGAGCTTGCAAACTGGTACTTCGAGCAACTTGAAGAGAATGGTATGACAGTAACTGATGCCGGTCCCGAGTTTCTGGCTGAACTCAAAAAGATAGGTGATTCAATGCAATCTGACTGGCTGTCAAAAGTAGGCGACAAAGGCCAGGCGATTATTGATGCCTACCAGGCTAACTAGCCTTCATTTAAGTGGCTTAATCGGGCTCCCTGTCTTTTAATGGGGAGCTCTTTCTGTTTATTCGGACCTTGTAAATCACTATGGACTGGAAGCCCTTTCTCGGCCTGCCGCTATGGTTTTGGCTTTTTGTGCTGCCGAGTTTAATCGTTGTTCTGTGCGCGGTATTTAAACCTGCCGCAGCGATTGTGCTCAGGCCTGTCTGGGCCGTGCTAAACAAACTCTATGACTTTTCAGGCTTTATTGCTGCTCTGTTTATGATCACGATTCTACTGATTATTGTGGCGCAAATGCTGGTCAGATGGTTGGCATTACAGTTTCCGGGCTCGACTGACTATGCGGGCTACGCTATGGCGGCAACATCGTTCTTTGCGCTGGCGCATGCATTGAATCGTGGCTCACATATTCGGGTGTCTATCTTACTCAATTTGAATCGTCACACTCGATTCTGGCTGGATGTTTTTGCGTTGTTTATCGCGTCGTTAACAGCCACTTATTTCGCACGCTATGCGATAAAAACCAATTTTTTCTCCGAGATGCTAAACGATCGGACCCAGGGACTTGACCAGGTGCCGGAGCGGTTACTTACCGCAGTTAAAATGTTGGGATCACCGCCATCACAATGGGGTGAGATGTGGGCTAACTCCGGTACTGAATGGGTTTATACACCGATTTGGTTGCCGCAGATTGCCATGTCGGTGGGCTCGGTGTTACTCGCTATTGCCTTGTGGGATAACCTGACGAGACTGGTGGTGCTCGGCAAGTCGGCGATCACGGTGGAGACGGTTGAATGAACGAGCTGTTTGCTACCTCGATTTTTCTCTTCGTACTGTTCACATTGCTTGGAAGTTCAGTCTGGATCGGGCTGGCCTTGATGGGTGTCGCCTGGGTTGGTATGGAGCTTTTCACATCGCGTCCGGCAGGGGATGCCATGATCACAACTATCTGGACAAGCTCCAGTAGCTGGACACTGACTGCTCTGCCGATGTTTATCTGGATGGGGGAGATTCTCTACCGAACGCGTTTGTCAGAAGATATGTTTCGAGGTTTAGCGCCGTGGATGCGTTGGATGCCAGGTGGTTTGTTGCACACTAATATTGCCGGCTGCACTATTTTTGCGGCTGTGTCCGGATCTTCAGCAGCCACTTTAACCACGGTTGGAAAAATGTCCATACCCGAGTTACGCAGCCGCGGTTATCCCGAGTACATGATAATCGGCACGCTCGCAGGTGCCGCCACCCTCGGCTTGATGATTCCGCCGTCACTGACGTTGATCGTCTACGGTGTGACTATCAACGAGAGTATCACCAAGCTTTTTATGGCCGGCATCATTCCAGGGCTGGTGCTCGCCGCACTCTTTATGACTTACATTATCGGCTGGCACTTTCTGAGGCCCGGACAGCGACCTGCAGCTGAACCTTCCATGTCGTTAAAAGAAATGTTTCGCGAGAGCCGTTTTCTGCTGCCGGTGCTGGCGTTGGTATTTACCGTTATCGGGTCTATGTACTTCGGTTGGGCAACCGCAACGGAAGCTGCAGCCGTTGGTGTTCTCGGGGCCTTGAGCCTGGCGGCTATACAGAAATCTCTTAACTGGAAAACTTTTACTGCCAGTTTAATGGGCGCTACCCGCACTTCGGCCATGATAGCGCTGATCCTTATGGGTGCTGCATTCCTGTCTCTTGCGATGGGCTTTACAGGCTTGCCACGAGCGCTTGCCGGATGGATCGACGGTATGCAACTGTCACCGATAGTTTTGATTGTCGCGTTGACTGTGTTCTACATAATCCTCGGGATGTTTCTCGATGGCATTTCTTCGGTAGTACTCACAATGGCTATTGTTGAGCCTATGATCAGGCAGGCGGGTATTGATGTCATCTGGTTCGGGATATTTATTGTGGTTGTGGTTGAAATGGCGCAAGTTACCCCACCGATTGGTTTTAATCTGTTTGTGCTGCAAGGCATGACACAGCACGAGATATCCTATATCGCAAAGACCGCTATTCCCATGGTGTGCCTGATGATTGTGATGGTTGTGTTGCTGGTGGTGTGGCCGGAACTTGCGACCTGGTTGCCTGACAATATTCGGCGTGGTCCGGGCTGACTCCGCATGTCAATGCAGGTACTTTGCGCTGGCCCATAGTTAGCCAGTTGTCGGCTGTAGTCGAGTGAGTGGTAGCTGGCATTCAACTAAGATGGCGCTGATTCTGAAGACGGTTCTGAATACGCCTTGCAAGTAATTCCCGCCAAAAAGCGTAATGCAATATTCGTCAAGCATACATTTGGCGTCTACAATAACGGTATACCGAATACTTGAAAGATGCTCTATGAATGATTGTTTTATCTACGGTGGCCGTGGCAAGTCCATCCCTTTGGTTCTCGTTAACTCCTCAAACTACAAGCGGGTAATTAAGAAATTCAGTAAAGCGCAGATAGCCTGGCTTGAGCAGAGTGCTTTCACGGCCAAATCAGGAGCCTTGTGTGCTTTGCCAGATCAAGACGGAAATATCGAGAGATATGTAGTCGGTGTTGGGTCTATTGAAGATCCATTTGCGATAGCAGATTTGCCCAAACGCCTGCCTGAAGGTGAGTACAGTCTTGAGGGAAGCGGAGTTAAATCCAACCTTGAGACACTCGCCATTGGCTGGGGATTAGGCGCGTATGCTTTTGATCGCTATAAAAAATGTAAGTGTCTGAATGTCAAGCTCAAGCTTCCGGGCTCTGCAGATCATCAGCGTATACAAGAGACGGTAGCGGCAATTACACGGGTACGTGATCTTATCAACACACCCGCTGAAGATATGATGCCGCAGCATATGTCTACGGTGGTTGCAGAGATTGCTCAGACACATGACGCTGAGTTCTCAGAGATCGTTGGTGATGAGCTGTTGGCGGAAAACTATCCGTGTATCCATACAGTGGGTAGAGCAAGCGTACACCCGCCCAGGTTGATTCAATTAACCTGGGGTAGTGTGAAGCATCCACTGGTGACACTTGTGGGAAAAGGCATTGCGTTTGATAGTGGTGGTTTGAATATCAAACCCGCAGCCGGTATGCGAAGCATGAAGAAAGATATGGGGGGTGCGGCGCACGCAATTGGGTTAGCGCAGTTGATTATGGCGATGGAACTGCCAGTAAGACTGCGCTTGCTGGTGGCATCAGCGGAAAATGCGATATCTTCCAACGCATTTCGTCCCGGCGATGTGATTACTACGCGCAGTGGCATTACAGTTGAAATTGATAACACCGATGCTGAAGGTCGCCTGGTGCTGTGCGATGTCTTATGTGATGCCTGTGACGAAAGTCCTGACCTTCTGGTCGACTTCGCGACCTTAACTGGTGCGGCAAGAGTTGCTGTCGGAACAGAGATAGCTGCCTACTTTTGCAATGACCGGGAGATTGCTGGCATTGTACGAGAAGCTGGTGAGACAACCTTTGATCCGACGTGGGAGCTGCCGCTGCACAGTGGTTATGAGGCTTTTCTAAAAAGCCATGTAGCTGATTTGCAAAATGCTGCCAGTACACCTTTTGGTGGTGCAACTACCGCAGCGCTGTACTTGCAACGATTTGTTGATAAGAGTGTACGCTGGTTGCACTTTGATATTATGGCGTGGAATACCCGTGCGCGTAGCGGTCGTCCTGTTGGTGGTGAAGCGATGGGCTTGCGAGCTATGTTTGAAACTCTGGAACACTTGTATGTACGGTAAGTATTGACCATCGGCAACTCAGGTTTGTAACACAGGTTGACGAACTATGATCTTCAAATTGCAATTAAACTCTTGAGTGGTGCGCACAACAATGACTGAATCAACTAAAGAGCTAAAGACAACAGAAAAATCTGAAGACGCTATCCCATCGCTACTGCGCGACGGCACGCCGCCTGTCACTGCAGAACAGGTTATCGCAGCACTAAACAAGCTTGAGATAAAGAACAGCACAATCAGACACGAGCCCATGCGAACCGTTGAAGATTCAATCGCACTGCGAGATGGCGTGCCGGGCGGTTACTCTAAAAATCTGTTCCTGCGCAACAAGAAAGGCATCATGGTTGTGGTAACACTGCTGGAGCATCGCAAGGTTAATCTTGCGTCTCTCGGTGCGCAGCTGGATATGGGTAAGCTCAGTTTTGCGAGCCCCGCCAGACTTATGCAGTATCTCGGCGTTATTCCAGGCGCTGTGACACCTTTGTCTGTGATCAACGATAAAGATGTTGTGGTGACCGCCATTCTGGATAAGGCTCTGCTTGAGAAAGATCCACTCCATTTCCACCCTTGTGATAACTGCAGGACAACCACTATTGATGCAGATGGCCTGCTGAAATATATGCGGGCTTATCACAATGAACCGATGATCGTAGATTTTGACGATCCGGACCTTGTTGGTTAGGGCGGTCCTCCCTGCTTTGGGAATTTCGTAGCAGTTCGCCTGACTGAATAATTCGCCGTGTAGGTCGCAGGCGTGGCGCTGTGGTGGGCGAAACGCGTCATGACATCAAGTAACCCTATCAATCTGAAGTAAAAGTATCTATGGGTGTTAATTTGGTATTCGCTGGAAGTTGTCCCGCCCCGTGTTTCCTTAAGTGGTGTATCCGGGTGTTGCTATTACGGTCAAATAAAAACGCGCGTGTATGCGAGTTAAGAATTATTTTTTATGGATTCATCTTGCATTTGCTAATCGAGCGGTGCTAGATTGTCAGTGCGTAGTGAAGACAAGTCTGGTGTTTTTATAGACAGCAGTCTTGTAGTCGCTGCCGTGGGGGAGGAAGACTATTTATGCCTTACACCTCTATACGGAGACGTGTAAAGACGCTTTGTAACTTGCACCGGCCAAGCGGCACCTTTGGCAGGAGTTACAGGCTGGATGTCTCGGTTTCATGTGTAAAGGTTGCATGTGGTAAAGGGGTCATGTAGTAAAAGGGGTCATGTAGTAGACCAGTCATACTGCATGTCGTCTCTGGTGGTATACCTTGTGGCATATCTATTTGCCAATGCTTTGGGTAGCATCCTCGCTGCTCTCCTTACTTCTTGCTTCCCTGAAAATTATATAAAGGCTGCTTGAAAATATAATCACAGCACCCAGCACTGTGATTGCATCGAGATGTTCTGAAAAGAACACAATTCCAATCACGATCGTCCACAATAATCTCAAAAAATCTATCGACATCACTGCTGTCGTGTCTGCCAGTGACAACGCAGTCGTCATGCACAAGTGACCTGCCGTGCCGCAGGCACCGATCAATACAAGAATAATCAATGCTTCCGTGCCGGGCATGGTTCCAAAGGCCAGGAATGGAGGCAGTGAAAGTGCGGATAACATGATTCCGCTCCAGGCAACAATGCTGGTTGTGCGTTCGGTGGACGATAGGGCTTTTACAATCACCAGATTAAAGCCCCAGAAAAGGCTTGAACCTAAAACAAGCAGTGTAGAGGGGTTGAAAGAATCGCCGGCTGGCCGCAACACCACAAGTACTCCGGCAAAACCAACAAAAATTGCGAGGATCCTGCGTGCCCTAACTTCTTCTCTGAGAATGATTACAGCGGCAATAGTGCCAAAAATAGCGGCGCTGAAGCTGAGTGCAGTGGCGGTGGCAATTTCGACTTTGGCCAACGCATGAAACCACAATAGCATGGCTACGATTCCACTGGCACCGCGCAACAAGTGAAGCGGTAGTCGATTGGTGCGTAACGAGTGTACTCCGTTGTACAGGACCAGCGGTGCCACGGCTGCCAGTCCGAATAGATTCCGAAAGAAGGTGATGGTGTACACATCCACTGTTGTGCTGATGTGGCGGATAAGACCATGCATGCACGCAAGCGCGATAGTCGCGGCCACCATGTACATCAAACCCAGGACGGTTGATGATCTGGCGGGGGTTAATCGCATTGCGACTTCGGGGATAGGTACACCACACTAGTGTACTGGATAAAACATAGGCTTATACTGGTAACTTGAGTAACGGTGACCGACCGAGCGATGAATACACCATTTGAGCCACCCAGACTGCATTCCACCTGCCCGCACGATTGTCCAAGTACCTGTGCCCTCGAGGTAGAGAGGATTAATGAACACACCATTGGTCGTGTGTACGGGGCAGACAACTCCTATACCCGGGGCGTAGTGTGCGCCAAGGTTGCGCGATATGCCGAGCGTATTCATCATCCGGATCGGTTGTCACAGCCATTGCGCAGAACCAATAGAAAATCAGCCTGTGGTGAATTCGAGCCTGTTGATTGGGACGCGGCACTGGATATCGTTGCAGAAAACATGCGATCGGTGATTGCAGAGTATGGTGCTGAAGCCATTTGGCCCTACCACTACGCCGGGACGATGGGGCTTGTTCAGCGTGATGGTATCAATCGACTGCGCAACTGTTTGGGTACTTCACAACAACATTCGACTTTCTGTACCACTCTGGCTGACGCCGGTTGGAATGCGGGTATTGGTTCCAAACGCGGTTCTGATTCACGCCTCATAGCAGAGAGTGAGTTGATTGTTGTGTGGGGTGGTAATCCTGTGAATACGCAAGTTAATCTGATGAGTCATATTGCCGCCGCAAAAAAATGCGGCGCAAAGCTTGTGGTGGTTGATCCCTATCGCACAGCTACAGCTAAAACAGCTGATACACATTTAATGCTGCGGCCAGGTACAGACGGTGCATTGGCGGCGGCAGTTATGCATGTCATGCTGCAAGAGGAACTCGTTGATCGAGAGTACTTAAGTGAATATACCGACTTTACCGATGAGGTAGAACAACATCTGAAATTAAAAACGCCGGCGTGGGCTGCAGGGTTAACCGGTCTGTCTGTTGAGGAAATTGTAAGCTTTGCACGCCTGTACAGCTCGACTCGAAAAAGTTACATACGGGTCGGTTACGGCTTTTCACGAACCCGCAATGGTGCTGTGAATGTTCACGCTGTGACTTGTCTGCCGGCATTGTCTGGTGCGTGGCGAGTGCGTGGTGGTGGTGCGTTGTACTCCAACGCTTCTTTGTACGCCAATATAGACAAAACACTGATCGAAGGCCTTGATGTAGCAAGCGATGTTCGGGTATTTGATCAGTCAAGAATTGGAGACATCCTGACCGGTAACCCTGATGATCTTAAGCAAGGGCCGATGGTAAAGTCGCTGTTTATTCAAAACACCAATCCTGCCGTGGTAGCGCCAGAGTCACGAAAGGTGCTGGCGGGACTGGCTCGTGACGATCTTTTTGTGTGTGTGCATGAACAGTTCATGACAGATACCGCAAAATTTGCCGACATCGTTTTGCCTGCGACTATGTTTCTTGAGCACGATGATCTCTATGTTGCCAGTGGGCACACCCATGTGCAGATGGCCAGAAAAGTAATAGAGCCATTCGCGCAGTGTCGCAGTAATCATCAGGTGTTATGTGCGCTTGCTGCAAGACTGGGTATCGCGCACCCGGGGTTTAACATGACGGAAGTTGAGCTTTGCGATGATGCACTACAGAAGGCAGGTCTGCCTGATGTTGATACCTTGCATACCGATCGTTGGGTAGATGTTGCTCGTGAGTTCGAAGACAGTAACTTTCTCAATGGCTTTGATACGCTGGATAAAAAATTCCACTTTATACCGGATTGGAGTCGTGTCGGGCCTAATCACCATGATATGCCAAAATTGCCCGATCACTGGGAGGTGACGGACGCTGCCTCTGAAGATTTTCCGTACCGGTTAGTGGCAGCACCTGCCAGGCAGTTCCTGAATACCACATTCACTGAAACCGCTTCATCGGTTAAGCGCGAAAAGCGCCCGACACTGTTGGTTAATCCTCAGGATTTAAAAGACCAGAAATTAAATGATGGTCAGAGAATACGGATCACCAGTGCCTGTGGGGATATTGTCGCGCACGTTGAATCGTTTGAGGGTGTTCGAACTGGTGTAGTGATTATGGAAAGTATCTGGCCGAACTCGGCTTTTGAGGAGGGTATCGGTGTCAATGCGCTTGTGAGTGCTGAACCGGGTTACCCGAATGGTGGTGGGGTGTTTCACGATACCGCGGTTGCTATAGCGGGTCTGGCCTGACCACAGCAAGGATGCTGTGCGCAGTTCGTTTCATAAGCCGCGCTTTCGTTCTTGTGGCGGATTGTCTTTATTCCCTTAAGGCATTGGGCCCATAAGCTAATGGGCCCATAACAGCGTGCTACAGACTGATCAAATCAAGGTGCCGCCAGTTTGATTGGGGAAGTAGTCCTCGCAGCCACCTTCGCGATGTACATCGGCTGTTGCACAGTGCAGACCTCCGCCGAAAGGGTAGGCATCTCTGAAAGGCATCGGGATCACTTCCATACCCAGTTTATCCATTTGATCCATCTGATTGGTTTCACTGGCTTCAACGATCACGGTCTTGTGATCGAGTACCAGGCAGTTCATTGATAGCCAGACGCTTGAGTAGCACAAGGGTGGTGGCGAGTTGTGTACCGGACTGGCCGCATCGACGATTTCCCAATCGTTCTGGTTAAAGATTTTGCGTTGATCATCGGGCAGCGGGCGGTTCGGGTTGTTGATAATCAGCCCAGGCTTTAGCGGTACAAAAGTCGCGTCAATATGAATAGGGTAAGGGTCACCCGGGAAATTTACTGCGTGTATGCGATGGTCGGGGAAGTGCCTTTTAAGCCATTCCATCCCGCGTCGGTTGGTGGTGAGACCATGCTGACAGAAAAGGTCCTTGCCGAGACGCATAACATCGGCA